>JAICKD010000110.1 GCA_025928125.1 Ktedonobacterales bacterium | reverse complement strand
CTGGCTGCACGTCGTCACGGTCATCGAGCAGCGGCGCAAAGTCGGTAGGGCGCTCGGTAATCCGGGCAACCGTCAGCGGATGCGACCAGCGGGCCATGCTCATCTCATCCTGGCCAGCGCGCGAAGTCGCGCGTTCCGCTGCCATCTCGCCAATGAGGTCGGCCAGGAGCGGCGATCCGACGTAGGTCTGTGGCACATAGAGGGTAAACGTGCTGCCAACCTCCGGCGTGCTGCGCAGATGAATCTCGCCGCCGAGTAAACTCGCCAGTTCGCGGCTGATTGCCAGGCCCAGACCAGTGCCGCCGAAGCGGCGATTGGTGCTGGCCTCGGCCTGCTGGAACGGCTCGAAGATGAGCTTCTGTTTGTCTGGTGGGATGCCGATTCCGGTATCGGAAACCTCGAACGCGATGACAGACGCCGTGCCTTTGAGCACCGGGTGATCGGCGCCCCAGCCGCTCTTCGCTGGGTAGACGCTCAGATGAACGCCGCCCTGCTCGGTAAACTTGAAGGCGTTAGAGAGGAGGTTTTTGAGGATCTGTTGCAGGCGTTTGGCATCGGTGACAATGCTCGGGCTGAGATGGGCGTCCACCTGGGTCTCAAAGGTGAGCCGCCGGTCGTCCGCCTCATGGCGGAATGGGCGCGCCACCATCTCCAGCAGGCTGGCGATGCCGATTTCCTCCGCATCGACCGAGACCGTGCCGGACTCGATCTTGGAGAGGTCGAGGATATCGGTGATCAGGTTCAGCAGGTCAGTTCCAGCGCCATGGATCGTTCGGGCGAACTCCACCTGCTTCGGCGAGAGATTGCCCTCGGGGTTGTCGCCCAATTGTTGGCCAAGGATCAGGATGCTATTCAGCGGCGTGCGCAACTCGTGCGACATATTCGCCATAAACTCAGATTTGTACTTCGAGGTCAGCGCCAGCTCCGCGGCCTTCTCTTCCAGGGCGCGGCGCGCCTGCTCGATCTCCTGATTCTTGCGTTCCACATCGACATTGCGCTCGGCCAGTTGTTGCGCTTTCTGCTCCAACTGGTCGTTGGTCTGCTGCAGCTCCCCCTGCTGCGCCTGAAGCTCGGCGGCCAGCTGTTGCGACTGCTTGAGTAGCCCCTCCGTCTGCATGGTGGCCTCGATGCTGTTGAGCACAATGCCGATGCTCGCGGTCAGTTGTTCGAGGAAGGCCAACTGTGACGCGGTGAACTTGCTCAGCGAGGCCAGCTCGATGACCGCCTTCACCTGATCCTCGAAGAGCACCGGCAACACCACGACATTGCGCGGGACCGTCTCGAAGAGGCTCGAACGAATCGGCGTTGTCTCGGGCGGCAGGTCGGTGATGAGCATGCTTCGCTTCTCGATGGCGACCTGTCCCAACAGCCCCTCGCCGAACCGCAGATGCTCCTGATGACCATCCAGGCCAGAGTCGGCATAGGCTGAGAGCAACGCAAGGCCGGGCGCCTCCTCGATCTCTACCTGATAGATGACGCCCTGCTGTGCGTCCACCAGCGACGTAAGCTCCGAGAGCAGCATCCGGCCAACAGCGGTCAGGTCGCGCTGCCCTTGCAGCATGCTGGTGAAGCGAGCGAGGTTGGTCTTCAGCCAGTCCTGCTCGGTGTTGCGATCAGTCGTCAGGCGCAGGTTATCGATCATCGTGTTGAGATTGTCTGAAAGCTCGGCAACCTCACCGCTCGCCTCCACCTGGATCGAGCGCGTCAGGTCGCCCTGCGTGACCGCCGTGGCCACCTCTGCGATCGCGCGCACCTGATTGGTCAGATTCGCCGCCAGCAGGTTGACGTTGCCGGTGAGGTCTTTCCATGTGCCTGATGCGCCAGGGACATTCGCCTGCCCGCCGAGGCGGCCCTCGACGCCGACCTCGCGCGCCACCGTCGTCACCTGATCGGCGAACGTTGCCAGCGTGCCTGTCATGTTGTTGATGGTCTCGGCCAGCGCGGCGACCTCACCTTTGGCGTTCACGGTGAGCTTCTGGTCGAGATCGCCATTGGCCACCGCCGTCACCACCTTGACGATGCCGCGCACCTGTTCCGTCAGGTTGTTCGCCATCACGTTGACGTTATCGGTGAGATCCTTCCAGGTCCCCGCCACCCCTGGAACGACCGCTTGCCCGCCCAGCTTGCCCTCGGTGCCGACCTCGCGCGCCACGCGGGTCACTTCTCCGGCGAAGGCATTCAACTGGTCGACCATCGTGTTGATGGTCTCCTTCAGCAGCAGAATTTCGCCTTTGACATCGACGGTGATCTTGCGCGAGAGGTCACCCAGCGCCACCGCCGTCGTCACCTCCGCGATGTTGCGCACCTGGGCGGTGAGGTTGTTGGCCATCGAGTTGACATTATCGGTCAGATCCTTCCAGACGCCGCCCACCGCTGGCGCCTGGGCCTGGCCGCCGAGCTTGCCTTCGGTGCCGACCTCGCGGGCGACGCGGGTCACCTCGCCCGCGAAGGCATTGAGTTGATCGACCATCGTGTTGATCGTCTCTTTGAGTTGCAAAATCTCGCCGCTGACGTTCACGGTGATCTTGCGTGAGAGGTCGCCGTTGGCGATTGCGGTCGATACCTCCGCGATGTTGCGCACCTGGGCGGTCAGGTTATTGGCCATGGAGTTGACGTTGTCGGTCAACCCCTTCCAGGTCCCGGCCACCCCCGGCACAACCGCCTGGCCGCCGAGTTTACCTTCGGTGCCAACCTCGCGGGCGACGCGGGTCACCTCGCCCGCGAAGGCATTGAGTTGATCGACCATCGTATTGATCGTCTCTTTGAGTTCGAGGATCTCGCCCTTCACATCGACCGTGATGGTCCGCGAGAGGTCGCCACGCGCGACGGCGGTGGTCACTTCAGCGATGTTACGCACCTGGGCGGTGAGGTTGCCAGCCATCGCGTTCACCGAGTCGGTCAGGTCCTTCCAGGTCCCGGCTACTCCCGGCACGACCGCTTGGCCGCCTAATTTCCCCTCGCTGCCCACTTCACGAGCCACGCGGGTCACCTCAGACGCGAACGAGCGCAGCTGATCGACCATCGTATTGATGGCATCTTTGAGCAGGAGAATCTCGCCGCGCACATCGACGGTGATTTTCCGCGAGAGGTCGCCATTGGCGACAGCGATAGTCACCTCGGCGATGTTGCGCACCTGCTCGGTCAGGTTGTTCGCCATCGAGTTGACCGAGTCGGTCAGATCCTTCCAGACGCCGCTCACCGCGGGCGCCTGGGCCTGCCCGCCCAGCTTGCCCTCGGTGCCAACTTCGCGCGCGACGCGGGTCACCTCGGAGGTGAAGACGCCGAGTTGCTGGATCATGGTGTTGACGATCATCGCCGACCGCAGGAATTCGCCCTCCAGCGGCCTGCCATCCACATCCAGGCGGACCGTCTGGCGCAGGTCGCCCTGCGCGACGGCGGCGATAGCGCCTGTCACCTCGGTCGTCGGGCGTAGCAGGTCATCCACCAGGGTGTTGACGGAGACCTCCATCTCGCCCCAGGCGCCATTTGAACGAGCGAAATGCGCCCGCTCGCGGGTCTTGCCTTCCTTGCCAACGACATGCCCGACCCGCTGAAGCTCCTGCGCCATGTGTTGATTGGCGGCGACGATGTCGTTGAACGTATCGGCGATCTTGCCTTCCAGTCCTATCCAGTCGCCGGGGAGTCGCACCGAGAAATCGCCCGAGCGCATCGTCTGAAGTCCATGGAGCAGCGCGCGAATCTCGGGCTGGGACTGCTTGCCGTGTCCGTTCTTCCTCCCCTGACCATTTCGCGCGATCTGGCCTGCTGGTTCAGCGACTGCTGTGGTGTTGTCTGTCTGAGCTGCCGAACTCTCCTGCCTGCCTCGCGTTGTCCTCGTCATGATGCGGCTCCCTAAAACCTGGGTTGAATGCTGTCTGGTCGTGGTAGCGACCGTGGATGTGATGGCGCGGCAATAGTGATTACCGTGCGGCAGGAACCCAGCGATTTTCGTGCCAATTTCGGCGACCGCTTGCGGATTGCTATGCCGTTGAAGAGGAAGAGTTGTCGTGCTGTCGGACAGTGGATCAGGAGAAAGCCTGATGTAGACTACTCTGGGCGCGTGCCGTGTGGCGCCGCTCGACACTATAGCCCCATCAATCCTTCGGATGAGATTTCGATGACCATTAGTACTGCTCCGCGCATCATTGGCGCGCCGTTCCAGCCTGCTTCACTTGCTCTATCACTTCGTCAGCCGCTCATCATCCCCTCCTACCGCACGACCTGACGAGATTGTGATGCCGGACCACTATACAGAGAGAGCGGCGTCTGCTATAGTCGCCTGTACGCGCCCTATCTGGATGTCGCGCCCTGACCATGAGGCGCGGGAGGGTGGTGTAGCGATGTAGCGATGGGGAGGGTGAGCGCCGGTGGCAGAAGAGTCAGACGAGGAGCATTCGCCAACGGATGGCGCGGAGAGCGCGTCCGCTGAACCAGATTTTTCCGAGCCCGCAACGGTCGCGGATAGCCAGGCGGAGACGCTGACCGCGACCGCCTGGACGATCACCGCGCCGCCAGCCCCGACAAAGAAGCGGTCTGTGCGCGTGGCGTTGCTGGGAGCGAGCGTCCTGTTGCTGGTGGCGAGCCTCGCCGCGACGCTGTATATCGGTAGTGGGAACGCTGCGGGATTCCTGGTGGCGTTCACCGCATCCACCTCAACGGCGCGCGCGACGCATCTGCCCGCCACCGCGACCACCGTCCCCCCAACCGCGACGCTGACCGCGACCGCGACCCCGAAGGCCACACCAGCTATCGTGGGTGACGGCGTCCCGCCATCGAGCGGCGGCACATTTCCGCCCTATACCGGCCCAATCTCGGGCGGTCAGGGCTGCCCCGGCGGTCAGGCGCCTGCGCCCGCGGGCCGGGCGATACGCAGCGCGAGCGACTATGGCGCGCCACACGCCAACGTGGTCGCCCTGACGTTCGACGACGGCCCGACGCCAGCCTACTCCCCGGCGATCATCGCATACCTGGAGAAGACACATACACCCGCCACGTTCTTCGTGCTCGGCCAGTATGCCAAGGCCTATCCCTGGTTGATTCAGCGCGAGGCGGCGGATGGGTTCACCATCGGCATCCATACCTGGAATCACCCCGACATGCCGAAGCTCACCGCCGCGCAGCGCGCCTGGCAGCTTGCCGCGACAGCCCAGCAGTTGCACGCCGACCTGGGCGCGAACGCCTGCCTCTGGCTCTGGCGTCCGCCCTATGGTGACTATAACGGCGCCATCTTGTCCCAGGCGGCGTCTTTTGGCCTGACGACGATCACCTGGAACGATGACCCTGCGGACTGGTCGCAGCCAGGGACGATGACCATCGTCAATCGCGTGCTGGGCAGTGTGCATCCCGGCTCGATCATCCTGATGCACGATGGCCCCGCCGGACGTTCACAGACCCTCGCCGCGCTGCCCTACATCCTTGCCGGGTTGCGTCAGCGCGGCCTGACGCCCGTGAGCCTGCCGCAGCTGCTCTTCGGCTACCAGCCGCCGACAGCCACGCCCACGCCGACGGAGCCGCCGACACCTACGCCGACCGATACGCCCACGCCATCGCCAACCGACACGCCGACCTCCACGCCCTAGCGCAAGCGATGAAGCGCAAACTCATCCCGCCTCAGTGATATGCCGTGGCAGTAGGCGCGGCAGTGAGAGTGAGTCCGAAGCCCTGAGCAGCCTCGCACGCTGCTACAGAGCACGCTCCCTGGGCGCAAGAATTGATGCCTGCTACCCTTCACCATGCTGAGCAGATGTACCTGCGAGCACCTGCTGCCATCTATCCTTGTACTCGATGACAGAGGCTTTATGGAGTGTGCGATAAAACGCAGACCAGTTCTCACGCATTTGGCGTCGGTTGAAGTTCATCAACACGATATCAGGCTGAACAGCTCCACGGAAGAGATAGACACGTACGTCGTCACCGTTGGTCACGAGATAGTATGGAGTTGTCAACCAGAGCGCGTACGCTCTTGCCTGCCCCACCGCATCCTCGGTGAGCATCCGCTCCATCTTCTTGGCCTCAATGACGAGTAGCGCATCCGCTTTGTCGCGGCTCGTACCGTTAAAAAGCACGCAGTCAGCTTCCTTATTGACCTTCTTCACACCTTCGTACATCTGCACGGGGAAGCCGATCGCGATGTCATCTTCTACGTACCCCAGGTGCTCAATCAAAGGCATAACGAAGTAATATTCGACCTCGCGCTCGCTCTCGAAGACGCGCTGCTCGATTAAAGCGAACCACTCATCTGGGGGCATCGGAATGTCAATAGGGTTTGGCTCCTCTTGCAGCACGACGGCTGGCCTGGGAGGTTCGACATAGGTTAGAATGATCCATTCATCCTTGTCTTCGCTGCCGAATTGTTCATCATCCAAATTGACAAGCAAACCACGCTGCTTGAGCGCCTGCTTCACCTGATCGACTCGTTCCTTTGTCCGCATCTTGAAACCGAATTCGCTCCAGAACGTTTTGCTGCGCAGTCGGCGTTGGCGTTTTGGCGTCGCAAGCAACGACTGGAACATACCGTCCACGACATCACTGACTGATGTTGTCCGTGCCATGCCGTTCTCCCTTTTAATCCTCTGCACTACTGACATGTCGCCGTGAATACATCACATTAAGATTCTCTTCTAGTGTAGCGGCCAATCAGTATGATGTCTATAGGCTAGTTTAGCGCTTATGCAGAGAGGCACGATGCCCTGCGCCTCATCGCAGACTCGATAGCTAGCGTCCAGATATAAAGATCACTTGCTTCTTCTGCTATTGAGAGACCAGTGGTGCTCTCTGGCCGCTCTTGTTTGAAGTCTCGTTCACTTGCCCGCCAGGTGCGCCACCACCGGAGCGAACGCCTCGAACGCATCTTCGCGTGCCACGATATACGAGATGCCGTGGGTCGCGCGTAGGCGCACGAGCCGCTCGACCATCTCGTCCACACTGCCGATCAGCCAGTACGGGCTTTGCAGCAGCACATCGGCGGTCACCGCGCTGCCGCCAGCCTGTAGCTCGTGCGCCCGCTCCTCCGCCGCCTGCTGCCGGTCATCCGTCACGATGACGCCGCTGAGCAGCAGGTTCAGCTCGATTGCCGCGAATCGCTCCCCTGCCGCCTCGCGCACCCACGCGATCTTCCACGCCAGCGCTGATTCCAGCCGCTCCTCCGCATCCACGGTGTTATCCGCGTTGACCTTGAAGTGCAGCCCAACGATATCCGCCTCCTGCCCCGCCAGTGTCAGCAGCCGCTTGCCGCCTCCTCCGATGAAGATCGGCGGATGTAGCCGCTGCACGGGCTTTGGCATGCTCCGCAATCCCGTCACCCGATAGTATTTCCCCGCGAATGTCACCGACTCCTGCGTGAAAAACTGGCGTATGATGGTGATAGCCTCGGCCAGCCGCTCGATCCGTATCCCCGCGCTCTCGAACGGCAGTCCCGTCTGGTCGGAGTCGGCGAGATTCCAGCCCGCCCCAATCCCAAGCTCCAGGCGACCGTCCGAGAGCAGGTCGAGTGTTGCGGCCTCCTTCGCCAGCAGCGCCGGATGGCGGAAGTCATTGTCGTAGACATAGCTGCCAATGCGCAGACGTGGCGCGGCGTCCGCCACGGCCATCAGCGCCACCGAGGGCGGAAATAGCTCGTCGAAGTGGTCGGGTACCAGCAAGACCGCATACCCCAGCTCTTCGATGCGGCGCGCCAACGCGACCCACTCCGCGCGCGAGCCAGCCCCGGTGACTCCCGCGCCAAACCGAAACGCCCGTACCTCTGCCATCGCTCGGCCTCCTCGTGCCTTTCAATGCCATCAGCGCATGTAATCGGTGTCCTCTTGATAGTACGCGACACGCCAGCCAGCGAGCAATCCACATGTTCTCCTGCTGGCTTTCAACTCGGATGGACTTGCAGCTCTTTGCGGAGGGGGTTCAGGAGATGATACGCTGGCGCTATGCTATGAGCACGAAGAAGCCTGGGCTTGATGGAAGATATCACCTGCATATAAGGAGGTGTCACCTATGCGGAAGATCGATGCGTTCGCGCACATCCTGCCTCGCCCATATCT
>JAICKD010000170.1 GCA_025928125.1 Ktedonobacterales bacterium | reverse complement strand
GTCGCCGCCGAACTCGAAACAATCGCCCTCGGCTGGCTGCTGGATATCCTCGGCCTGCCTGCCGGGACTGGCGGCGCGTTCGTCACGGGCGCGACGATGGCCAACTTCACCGCGCTGGCTGCCGCGCGTCATGCCGTCCTGCGCCGCGTCGGCTGGGATGTCGAGGCGGATGGCCTCTTTGGCGCGCCACCCATCACTGTCGTCGTCGGCGCCGAGGCGCATACCACGCTCCACAAAGCGCTCGCGCTGCTGGGGATGGGGCGTAGCCGTGTCGTCACCGTCCCCGTCGATGGCCAGGGGCGCATGCGCGCCGATGCATTGCCGGAGATCACCGGCCCGGCGATTGTCTGCGTCCAGGCGGGCAACGTCAACACCGGCGCGTTCGACCCGGCGGGCGAGATACTGCCGTGGGCGCGTCGCGCGGGCGCATGGGTGCATGTGGATGGCGCGTTCGGCCTCTGGGCGGCAGCCGCCCCCGAGCGCGCCTCGCTCGTCGCCGACTTTGCCGGGGCCGACTCCTGGGCGACCGACGCGCACAAGTACCTGAATACGCTGTACGACTGCGGGCTGGCGTTCGTCCGCGACGCCAACGCCCTGCGTAGCGCCATGGCCGCCACCGCCTCCTATCTGCCCACCGCCGACCAGCGCGACCCGATGCACTACACGCCCGAATCGTCGCGGCGTGCGCGTGGCGCCGAGGTATGGGCGGCGCTCCGAACGCTGGGGCGCGCGGGCGTGGCCGATCTGGTCGAGCGCTGCTGCCGCCACGCCACCCGCTTCGCCGAGGGACTGCGCGCGGCGGGCTACGATGTCCTCAACGAGGTCGGCTTCAATCAGGTGCTGGTAGCCTTCGGCGACGACGAGACGACCTGCCGGGTCATCGCCGCCGTGCAGCGGGACGGCACATGCTGGTGTGGCGGCACCGTCTGGCAGGGGCGCGCCGCCATGCGCATCAGCGTCTCCTCCTACGCCACCACCGACGACGACATCGAGCGCAGCCTCGCCGCCATCATCCGCCTCGCCAACGAGCAGCGATAGCTCTGCGCGAAACGTCCGCGAAACTTGGCCGCAATGGCGCTTGCATCCCGATTTCGTCGGACATGCGTCTCTGGAACCCGCGCAGGCGGGTTTTGTGGCCGCAGCGTAGCGAAGGTCGTTCAGGCGCGGTTTTAACCGCCAGCCGCCACGTTTTGGCTATAATAGGGGCGAGACGCGAACACATCACCACAACGCCCCTCCGCCTCTGGTCCCCCCTCTCCCTGCAAGGGGGAGGGGGTTAGGGGGAGGGGGCAGCCGCAAGCCAGGAGGACCATCGCATGGCCAGGACGACAGCAGTAACGCTGGATCAGGCAGTCAAGCAATCGCCACGCAAGTGGGTCTATCTCTTCAGCGAGGGCAACGCCTCGATGCGCGCGCTGCTTGGCGGCAAGGGCGCGGGCGTTGCCGAGATGACCAACGCGGGCCTGCCGGTGCCGCCGGGCTTCACCATCACCACCGAGGCCTGTAACGAGTATTACACCAACGACAAGCAATTCCCCGATGGCATGTGGGAGCAGGCCCAGGCTGCGCTGCGTGTCGTCGAGGAGCAGACCGGCAAGACCTTCGGCGACAACGCAAATCCGCTGCTCGTCTCCGTCCGCTCCGGCGCCAAGTTCTCGATGCCCGGCATGATGGACACTGTCCTCAACCTCGGCCTGAACGACGAGACGGTGAAGGGGCTGATTGCCCGCAGTGGCGACGAGCGCTTCTGCTACGACGCCTACCGTCGCTTCGTCCAGATGTTCTCAAAGATCGTGCTCGATGCGAAGCCCGATGCCTTCGAGCACAAAATCACCGAGTACCGCGAGAAGACCAGCGCGGCCAACGACGCCGAGATTCCCGCCGACGCGCTCAAGCAGATGGTCGAGGACTTCAAGCGGATCGCGCGCGACGCCTCGGGCAAGCCCTTCCCCGAAGACCCCATCGAGCAGCTCCGGCTGGCCATCGAGGCGGTCTTCGCCTCCTGGAACAACAAGCGCGCCATCGACTACCGCAACTTCAACAAAATTCCCCATGATCTGGGGACCGCCGTCAACGTCCAGACGATGGTCTTCGGTAACATGGGCGACACCAGCGCGACTGGCGTCGCCTTCACGCGCAACCCCTCCACCGGCGAGAAGCAGCTCTATGGCGACTATCTGATCAACGCTCAGGGTGAGGATGTCGTCGCGGGCATCCGTAACACCTCGCCCATCGCCAAACTGGCCGAGGAGATGCCGGAGGTCTACCAGCAGTTCGAGCAGATCGCCGAGCGGCTGGAGCGCCACTATCGCGACGTGCAGGATATGGAGTTCACCATCGAGCAGGGGCGGCTCTACATGCTCCAGACGCGCGCCGCCAAGCGCACCGCCGCCGCCGCCGTCAAGACCGCCGTCGATATGGTGAGCGAGGGGCTGATTACCTCGGATGAGGCGGTGCAGCGAGTGGACCCCAATCAGGTGGACCAGCTGCTGCTGCCGCGCTTCGACCCCGATGCGCTGGCGCAGGCTGTCACCGAGAAGCGTCAACTGGCGAAAGGCGTTAACGCCTCACCGGGCGCGGCGGTGGGCGCGGTAATCCTAGACGCCGACCGCGCCGAGGCGGCGGGCAAGGCTGGCCAGGCGATCATTCTGGTCCGCCAGGAGACCAGCCCCGACGATGTTCACGGCATGCTGGTGGCGAAGGGCATCCTGACGAGTCAGGGCGGTACCGGCAGCCATGCGGCAGTGGTCGCGCGCGGGCTGGGCCTGCCCGCGGTCGTCGGCTGCGAGGGCATCCGCGTGGACTACGCGCAGCGCCAGTTCGAGGTGAAGGCGACTGGGCTGGTAGTGCGCGAGGGCGAGACCATCTCCATCGATGGCACGACCGGTACCGTCTATCAGGGCGCGATCAAGACCATCGAGGCTAACTACGACGCCGAGCACGACCTGCACACGCTGCTGGATTGGGCCGACGGCGTGCGCAGGCTGGGCGTCTGGGCTAACGCCGACTATCCGCGCGACGCCGAGCGGGCCATCAAGTTTGGCGCACAGGGTATCGGCCTCTGCCGCACCGAGCACATGTTCATGGAGCAGGAGCGGCTGCCCATCGTCCAGGAGATGATTCTGGCGAAGACGCCGGAGGAGCGCCAGGCGAAGCTCGATCAACTGCTGCCTTTCCAGCGGTCGGACTTCGAGGGCATCTTCCGCGCCATGGTGAACCCTGAGACCGGCGAGGGCTATCCTGTTGTCATCCGGCTGATCGACCCGCCGCTGCACGAGTTCCTGCCGAGCTACGAAGATATACTGGTCGAGGTGACGCGGCTGGAGGATAGCGGCAAAGACCCAAAGGAGCTGGCGAAGAAGCGCGAGCTGCTCAAGGCCATCGCGGGCATGCGCGAGATGAACCCGATGCTCGGTCTGCGCGGCTGCCGTCTGGGGCTGATCTTCCCCGAAATCAACGTGATGCAGACCCGCGCGATTCTTGAGGCGGCGGCCAACGTTGCCAAGGAGGGCATCAAGCTCCAGCCCAAGATCATGATCCCGCTGGTCGGCGTCGTGACCGAGCTGGCCGAGGTGCGTCGCCAGCTTGAGGCGGTGGCGAAGGAGATGAGCGCGCAGCTTGGCGGCAAGGTGGACTACAAGTTCGGCACGATGATCGAACTGCCGCGCGCTGCGCTGACCGCCGGGCAGATTGCCCAGGTGGCCGACTTCTTCAGCTTCGGCACCAACGACCTGACCCAGACGACGTTTGGCATGAGCCGCGACGACGCCGAGGGCAAGTTCCTGCTGCAATACGTCGAAGGCTTGAAGGAGCCGGGACTCGACCAGCCGGTGAAGATCCTCAAGACAAATCCGTTCCAGACGCTCGACCGCGACGGCGTGGGGCGGCTGGTGCGCATCGGCTTCGAGGAGGGCCGCGCCGCCAATCCCGATCTAGAGGTGGGCATCTGCGGCGAGCACGGCGGCGACCCCGACAGCATCGCCTTCTGCGACGAGGTCGGCCTGAACTACGTCAGCTGCTCGCCCTTCCGCGTCCCCAAGGCGCGGCTGGCGGCGGCCCAGGCGGTGCTCTCCGGCGCCGAAAAAGACAAGTAACCGGCGTCTCCCTCTGCCCCTTCCCCGATTCGGGGAGGGGGTTAGCGCATCATCGGAGGGACCCATGACCACCTACGCCAAGAGCACTGTCGAGTTGATGCGACAGTATGTAGATGAGCATCCCGACCAGGAACAATTCACGGCGGACGAGATTATCGCGTGGTTCAATGCTCGCTGGCCTAAGATCAAAACCAATACCGTTCAGGCGCACCTCATCCAGATGTCTACGAATGTCCGGTCTCGCGTCAACTGGCCGGTCAAGCCCAAGCACAATCTCTTCTTCCGCCTGGGTTCTGGCTTGTTTCGTCGCTATCGTCCAGACAGCGATCCGCCACCGATCTATCCTGGCTCACCACCTATCGTCAACTCGATTGCTGTCACCGACGAGGAGATGATCTACAACGAGGTAGCGGCTTCTGAACAGAGCGAGATATTCGCCTACGAGTCGCATCTGCGCGACTATCTCGCGCACAACCTGGGCGTTCTCGAATCTGGGATGAGGCTGTACGAGGACGAAGATATTCCCGGCATCGAATACCCCATTCGTAGCGGACGCATTGATCTGCTTGCCGTAGCCCTGGATGGCAGCCTGGTCATCATCGAACTGAAAGTCTCGAAGGGGTATGATCGCACCATCGGCCAAATCCTCAGGTACATGGGCTGGGTGCGGCAGGACTTGGCCGACGGGAAGCACGTGCGGGGGATGATCGTTGCCCACACCCTGAGCGACGAATTGGTGACAGCGGCACAGGAGGCGAACGCGGACATTCGGCTCTTCGAGTACGACATTAGTTTTCACGTGCATCCCAAGACGTAATCGCCCGAAAATGCGCATAGTCACGGCTCTGGCTCATCATCCATCCCTATTGCCCGCTGATACACCGGCTCGCCCCAGCGCTCCGTACCCGTTGGCTGGAATCCCGCAGCGGTGTAGAGGCGCTGCGCGGCGATGTTTTCTGCGTGAACCGTCAGGTGTAACGTCCGGCGTCGCGGATGCTCCCGCTTGACCAGTTCGATGATGCGCTGCATCGCTGCCCTTCCGTAGCCGCGACCCTGATAGCGCTGGTCGATGAAGAAGTGGAAAAGCCAGTACTGGTCGGTCGTATCCGGTTCGTAGGCCAGCGCGAAGAACCCCACCATCGTACCGCCCGCGTAGATTGCGTAGGGCGCCCAGGCCATGCCGCCGGGACGGATGTACGCCTTGGCGAGCGCGATAGCCGCGATAGGCGTATACTCGCTGATAAAGCGCTGCTGCTCAGGCCATACCGAGAGTTCCAGCGTCCCGCGCCAGTTCGCGTCTGTCACCGCGCGGATGGCAATCTCTGCCGTGTGTTCCATCGGGTTCCTCATCGAGCCAGGCAACCATGTTATGCTGGTAGGCGAACATTCCATTCAGATGATAGAGACGGAGATATCGCCGATGCCAAACAGCCCCCAGGATATGATGCGCGCCGTGATTGCCAAGCTGCCCGCGAAGACCGGGCGCGGCTTCGACGAATGGGTCGCGCTGACCCGCGAGCAGGCCATCGACCAGCTGGGGCTGAGCAAGAATGGCGAGATCGTCAACTGGCTCAAGCGCGAGTATGGTCTGGGGCATAGCACCGCGTTCATCCTGGCGGTGGAGGCACTCAAGCCCGCCGACTACATCGCGCCGACCGACGAGCAGCTGATCGACGCGCAATACGCGGGCGCGAAGGCGGCCCTCCACCCCATCTTCGAGCGGGTGCTCGCCTACGTCAAGACGCTCGGCGGCGACGTGCGCATCGAGACGCGCCAGAGCTACGTCGCGTTCGCTCGCGCCAAGCAGTTCGCGCTCATCCAGCCCTCCACCAAAACGCGCGTTGACCTGGGCCTTGTCTTGCCGGGCGTCGCGCCATCGGGGCGGCTGACCGCCTCCACCAACTTCGGCAGCGGCAGCATCGACCGACGCGTCGCCCTGGCCACACCCGCTGACGTTGACGCCGAGATCGAAGGCTGGCTGCGCCAAGCCTACGACCACTGCATCTAGGGGAGAAGACCCCTCCCGGCCTGCGGCCACCCTCCCCCTTGCAGGGAGAGGGCTAAGGCTACCATCGTGCCAGAGGGCAATGGCTCTGGTTCTGGCTCTGGTTCCCCTCTCCCTGAAAGGGGGAGGGGTTAGGGGAGGGGGCCGCCCCCAGAAAAACCGAACTCCCCACCACCGTCCGTCGAGGGATGGCGATGGGGAGCGTCTACAGATTCAGCTTACTGCCAGAAATCGCTCCGCCTGCCCGGAGGATTGCCAGGCTGCTGGCTGCCCGCTGGCGCGCAGTACGTCGCCGTCAGCGCCTCGCAGCGCTGATTCAGCCATGTCATCAGCGGCTCCAGCGCGGCCAGCGCATTGGCCAGCGCGTTCACCTCAGGCATACGCAGCGCCTGCATCTGAATCGGACGCAGAATCTCCTGTGTGGCCTGCTCCGTCTCGCGGAACGCCCGCTGCAGATCGCGCGCCATCCGCTTGAATCCGCCACGGCCCAGATCGCGCACGACCGGCGCGGCGAGCGGGCCGCTGGGATTGCCGTTCAGCAACAGCGGGCGCGAGGGAGACACAGGCGCCGCCAGCGTTGGCGCCCCGTTGGCCCCGTTCGCGCCAGCCGCCACCATCACGGCGGGCAGTTGTGGCTGCGTCGCCTCGATCAGGTAGGCGCAGAAAGCGTGGGTCGTATCCAGCTGATGCACGATGCCCGTCAGGCGACCCAGCGCCATGCTCAGCTGCACCTGCGTGCGCATGCTGCGCTGGTTCAGCGCCTTCTGCTGCTCCGTGCAGGTCGCCAGAATCCCGGCGAGGTCCTGGTTGAGTCGGGTCGCCAGCGCGCG
>JAICKD010000353.1 GCA_025928125.1 Ktedonobacterales bacterium | reverse complement strand
GACACGATACCTCCCGCTGGCGGCGATGACAGCGCCGCGAGTCCCGATGAAAGCGCGGCTCCGGTCGATGGCGATGGTGTGACGGCAGAGGCAACTATGGCAGACGAGCCAGCCGAGGACACATCGGTCGAGAAGGCGCCTGTCAGCGAACGCAAGACGGCGAAGCAGGGCGCCCGGAAAACCGGACAGCGCGGCCAGTCGCAGAAATAGACGACTCCCAGGAGGAACGTAGCCGTTGACCCTCCCGACGGCTCAAGGCCGGGGGATTCCTGCTTCACGGAAGCCTGCCGTGGTTGGGCGAACCCGTCCCGGTCTTACAGCTTCTCCACAGGCTGACACCGCTAGCCCAGCGGCCAAAATGTTCTTCGCGGCGTTTACGTCGCGATCATGGATACTGCCACATTCCGGGCATGTCCAGTGTCGAATGTCGAGCGTCAAGGAGTCGAGCACATGTCCGCACGCATGGCAGCGTTTGGAACTGGGATACCACTTGTCAATGCTGACAAGGGTGCGTCCATACCAGGTGGCCTTGTATTCCAACTGGCGGACGAACTCGCCCCAGCCGACATCGTGAATCGCTTTCGCCAGTGTGGGATGCTTGCCCATCGCCTTCACCCGCAGACTCTCTACGCAAATCGTTTGGTTCTCACGAATGATGCGGGTCGAGAGTTTGTGGGTGAAATCACGGCGACGGTCGGCAATCCGGGCGTGGATGCGGGCGACTTTGCGACGCGCTTTGTCGCGGTTCTTGGAACCGCGCTGTTTCTTGGCAAGACGACGCTGGGCCTTCGCCAGCTTCCTGTCATCCACCTGAAAGAAGCGGGGGTTGCCGACCTTCTCGCCACTATCGAGTACGACCATATCATGCAATCCAAGGTCAATGCCTACCTGTCCACTCGTTTCAGGCAGGAGAGCAATCTCCTCTTCAAGCAGGATGTTGACGAAGTAGCGCCCAGCCGTATCCCGGCTGATCGTGACCGTGGTGGGCGCTGCGCCATTGGACAGTGGCCGCGACCAATGAATGTGCAGCGGTGTCGTCATCTTGGCGAGAATCAGGGTACGGGTCGCGGCATTCCAGCGGAAGGCGGACGTGGTGTACTCCGCCGCTTGTTTGCCGCGCTTCTTATGGAAGTTCGGGTACTTAGCTCTGCCTTCAAAGAAGTTACGGAAAGCCGTATCCAGATGGCGCAATGCCTGCTGTGTCGGCACACTGGACACCGCATTGAGCCAGGTGGTATCGGGCTGCTGCTTGAGCGTGGTCAGCGCAGCGGAGGTATCGGCGTAGCTAACCCGTTCCTGACGCTCATAGTAGGCGTCGGTACGCAGCCTGAGCGCCCAGTTGTAGACGAAACGCGCGCACCCAAACGTCCGCGCCAGCACGGCGGCTTGCGTGGCGGTTGGATAGCAGCGATAACGGTAAGCGCGTTTCTGTCTCATATTCACAGTATGGCACATAGTGTGTGAAAACGCCACGCGCGTAGTACGAAAGGAGACGGCCATTCCTTCCCCATGCCTGTATCAGACCTGAAAGGCAGGGGTATCCTGGCCGAAGAGAGATGAACGGGGTGTTGAGTTTTGCACTGGCGGTGCTGGTTTATCCGGGACTGCTGGTGGCGGTGGTCGCGGGTGTGGCGCTGCTCCTGGTGCGTGCGTTCGCCAGTGGCGCGGCGGGCGGTGAGAAAGGCGACCTTATCGCCGACCTGCGCGAGTCCTGGCAGGGTGAGACGATTGTGCCGGATGGCGTGAGCGAGTCCGCGCTGACGCTCGGCAGTGTCGTCGCGGTCCTCGCGCCCGCGCTGGCGCTTGTCATGCTGCCCGTACCCGGCAATCCGCTGGTGACGGCGATTGGCCTGAAGGGTGATCTGGTGGCGGAGGGCGCGCTGCTCCTGGGGCTGCCGCTGGCGCGATTGTTCGTCGGCTGGCTGACGCCAACTCCTCTTACGCGGGTCGCCGCCGACCGAGGCGTGCGCTTGATTGTCGGAGCGGCGCTCTCCCTGACGCTCTCGCTCACCGCCATCGCCCAGCAGTTCAACGCGCTGACGATTGCCAACGCGCCCGTCAAATCGCCCAGCGGCGTTCTGATCGCCGCGCGCGTGCTGGCCGCCGTTGCATTTATCTGCGTGCTGCCCGTGCTCACGCGCAGCGCCGCGATTCGCGAGCCGGGCGACGCCGGGGATGCCGCCCCCGACGAACTGCTGGAGGTCACGGGGCGCGACCGCTTCTGCTTCCGGCTGGGCGAGGCGATTCAACTTGTAGCGGTCGCTGGCTTCTTTCTCGCCGTCTTCGTCATGCCCTTCTTCTCGGTGACGCCGCAGGGCGCGGCCATGGCGATTATCTGGATCGTCGGGCTGCTGCTGACGGCGGTGGGCATCGGCGTCTGGGATGCGCTGCGCCGACAGATGCCCGTGAGCGACGATCACCCGCCGCTGACCTGGTGGCTGGGCTGGCCGCTGCTGATCGCGCTGGCGGCGCTGGTCATCACCGCCTGGGCCACGCGCGGCGTGTAATTCGAGCAGTCTTTATCGATATCAGTAAAGATAAACGCTGCCGCCGGGTATCACGATAGCCCGGCCAGCGTCTCTTCCTCCACCTCGGCGGCTTCGCGGAACTGCTCGCGGTAGAGTCGGGCGTAAAGACCGTCGTACTCGATCAGCTCGGCGTGCGTGCCGCGCTCGACGATGCGCCCGCCATCCACCACCAGGATCTGGTCGGCGGCCAGAATCGTCGAGAGGCGGTGGGCAATCGCAATCGTCGTCCGGTCCACCATCAGCCGCTCCAGCGCCGCCTGAATCAGCCGCTCGGAGTGCGTATCGAGCGCGCTGGTCGCCTCATCCAGGATCAGGATGCGCGGGTCTTTCAGGATGACACGGGCAATCGCGATGCGCTGCTTCTCGCCGCCGGAGAGCTTATAGCCACGCTCGCCCACCACCGTATCGTACTTTTCGGGCAACTCCATGATGCGGTCGTGGATGGCCGCCGCCTGCGCCGCGCGCTCCAACTCCTCGTCGCTGGCGTCGGGTTTGGCGTAGCGCAGGTTCTCGCGGATCGTCGTATGGAAGAGGTACGTCTCTTGCGTGACCATCCCGATGACCTCGCCCAGACTTTCCAGTGTCACGTCGCGCACGTCGTGGCCGTCAATCGTCACCGCGCCGCGCTCCACGTCATAGAGGCGCGGCACGAGATAGGTGATCGTCGTCTTGCCCGCGCCGCTCGGCCCCACCAGCGCCGTCAACTGGCCCGGTTTCACGTCGAACGTGACGTCGTCCAGCGCGGGGCGCTCGGTGTCGGGCCGGTAGTGGAATGTCACGTGATCCATTGTTACCTCGCCGCGCACCGTCTCCGGGTCGAGCGCCAGCGCGCTGGGCTTATCGGTGATCGAGTGGGGCATATCGAGGTATTCGAAGACGCGGTCGAAGAGCGCCAGCGCGCCCTGAATCTCGACCTGCACGCTCAGCAACTGGCCAATCGGGAAGAAGAGTCGGCTCTGCAGCGTCGTGAAGGCGACGAGCGTGCCGATCTGTTCGGCGATATTCCCGCTGGGAGTATGGCCGGGGCCAAACGCCAGATAGCCATACAGCAGGTAGACCAGCGCTGGAGAAATCGAGAAAAACGCCCCGATGAACATCATGAACCAGCGGCCAATCATCTGCTGGCGGATTTGCAGGCCGACGAGCTTCTCGTTCTCTTTGCCGAAGCGCGCGGTCTCCTGTTTCTGGCGGCCAAACGTCTTGGTGAGCAGC
This sequence comes from Ktedonobacterales bacterium, assembly GCA_025928125.1. Taxonomy (GTDB): domain Bacteria; phylum Chloroflexota; class Ktedonobacteria; order Ktedonobacterales; family JADMIN01; genus DAHUXT01. The sequence goes on along the minus strand of JAICKD010000353.1, from coordinate 956 downwards.
ACCCCGCTGACCGAGAGCGTCTCCTCCACCATCGCCGAAAGCTCCGCCAGCGAGATTTGCGTATCCTTGCTTATGGCGCGGCGTACCTTGCCGATGCGATAGGTCATCCAGAGGAAGAGTGGCAGCAGCCCCAGCGAGAGCAGCGTCAGCCGCCAGTCGAGGAAGAACATGCCGACGATGGTTGAGAGCGCGATGGTGACGTTCGAGACGACGGAGGTTGCGGTATCGGTGACGACAGACTGCACGCCGCCGATGTCGTTCGAGAGGCGCGACTGAATCTCGCCGGTGCGGGTGTCGGTGAAGAACTTGAGCGGCATCCGTTGCAGGTGGCTGTACAACTGGTTGCGTAGGTCACGCATCACGCTCTGGCCGACGCGCGTATTGAGCCAGGTCTGGCCGACGCCGATCATGCCCGTAATAATCGGGGTAATGACCATGACGGCGACGAAGAGGGAGAGCAGCTTGAAGTTCTGCTGGGCAAAGCCAATCGAGATGGCGAATTTGAGCATATACGGGTTGACGATGCCCAGCGCGCTGACCACCATAATCGCCAGCAGCACGATGGCGACCTCTTTGCGATAGGGCTTGAACGCCGCCGCCACCCGCCGCACCGTCTTCATATCCGCCTTACGGGTCGGCTCCTCCATCTGATAGCGCGACATCCGATTGAAGCGTCCGCCGCCACCGCCGCGCATACCTCCGTGTCCAATCATCCAGGGCGTATCCTCTCAGGGGTAGTGCAAGTCATTGCTCTAGTTATTTGTGCGTAATTTCTCCTGTATCGCATCGTACCACGCCGCGCTTGCCGCACGCACTGGCGGAAAGGCCAGTTGACGACTGCGCAATCGAAGAGGCAGAAGCTCATACGCCCAAATCATGGATTGCATTTATCCTGGATAAATATTATCATTGGTTGTGAGCGATGGACATTGACAGTGTGAAACGTCGCGGGCTGG
>JAICKD010000097.1 GCA_025928125.1 Ktedonobacterales bacterium | reverse complement strand
GGAAGCTCAACATGTCCGGGATATTGATGGCAAAATAGATCTGCTGCGCCGCTGTGTCCACCCATCCGAAGAGCGCCAGCGGCGCATGTGCGGTGGTCTGAAATAGGCCTTCGATGCTTGCCAGCTTCTGCGGCTGGTTGCGCGCGAGCGCCTCGCCAATCCAGCTTCCGGCAATCGCTTGCGGGATGATCATCACCGCCGCGACGATCATCCCAAGGAGCACGCCCCGGCGGTGATAGCTATTGTTGCGACCGCGGAGCAGGCCAGCGGCATAGACCGCGGCGATGGTAAAGCCAGTGACCTGATACGCCGCGACGAGCATATGGATCGCCTGCGAGGGCGCCATGGGATTGAACATCGCCGCAATCGGATCAATGTTCGTCGCTGTGTCATTGACGAGCGTGAAGCCAGTCGGCGTGTTCATCCACGAGTTGACCGACAGGATAAACTGCGAGGCGAGCGCTCCCGTGATCACCACTGGAAACGCGCAGAGCCAATGGGTGCGGGGCGAGAGGCGGTCCCAGCCGAAAAGATAGAGGCCCAGAAAGATCGCCTCCAGGAAGAAGCAGAAACCCTCGAAGGTGAACATCAGCCCAAAGATGCCCGAGCCAAAAGCCATGAAGCGCGGCCAGAGCAGCCCGAACTCGAACGAGAGCGCGGTGCCGGAGACCGCGCCCACAACGAAGAGGATGCCAGCCGCCCGGCTCCAGCGCCGCGCCAGGACATACCAGGTGGCGTCGCGCTTGCGCAGCCCAATGCCTTCGGCGATGCAGAACATGAGCGGCAGGCCGATGCCGAGCGCGGCGAAGACAATGTGAAAGGCCAGCGATACCGCCAGTGACGCGCGAGCGGCAACGTCCGAACTCATGGGCGCGCTCCATTCTCTCCGATCGCTGTGCTCCGGCCTCTCCGGTCTGCGCTACGCATGTGTGATGCGACTCTCTCCACACATGCGTAGCGCCAGAACTAAGCAGCCTATTGCCTCAGTGCGTGCGGCTCCCACTCACGGTCAACGCGGGGTTTGCCACACCGAGCCGTTCCAGGATATGATCGCCTACACGCACGGCGTTCGCCATGGCAGTCAGCGCAGGATTGACCGCGCCGATGCTGGGGAAGAAGCTCGTATCGACCACGTAGAGGTTGTCCACCTCATGGGCGCGGCAGTTGATATCCAGCACCGAGGTCGCGGGATCAGCGCCAAAGCGGCACGTTCCGGACTGGTGGCCTACGCCCGCAATCGGAATCTCCGTCTGCAGATAGAGGTCACGTTGGATCAAATGTCCCTGTTGGAAGCCGAGGTGGGGCAGCATCGATTTGAGCTGCTCGTAGAGCTTGTCGGCGGCGGCCTGATTATTGGGCGTGTAGCTGAGCTTGATGTTCCCTTGCGCATCCACCGTAACGCGATTGTCAGGCCTCGGGAGATCCTCGGTGGAGAGCCAGAAGTCTACGGCGTGGAGGGCTACATCCTTGAGTGACCAGGTGGGCGCCAGCATGGTTAGCCGCGGCTTCTCGCCGCGATACATCGGCGCGACCGACTTGCCGGTCATCTGGATGTTGCCCATCGGATACTCAAACCCATCGACACCCTTCAGGTAGAAGTCGTTCAAGCCGAGCGTCTTCTCGAAGGTGGTGTCGTTGAGTCCCGTCGAGACGGCCAGAACCGCGCGGCTATTGTGGAACATGTAGTTGCGCCCAACTTGGTCCGACCCATTCGCCAACCCATGCGGATGCTTGTCGTTGGCCGACATCAACAGCAGCTTGGCTGAGTTCGCCGCGCCGCACGAGACGACGACGATATCGCCCCGATAGACCTCGCGGGCGCCATCATGCTCGACCACCACCTCGGTCACCTCACGGCCGGTTGGGCTGGTGTTGAGTTGCACCACTGGCGCATGTCTCAGCAAGGTGACGTTGGGGAATTCCAGCGCCGGTCGCACCGCGATGACCTCCGCATCCGACTTAGCATGCACCAGGCAGGGGTAACCGTCGCAGGTCTGGCAGCGGATGCACGTGCTGGCGGCGCGATCCTTCTCGTCGAGCAGGATGCCGCAGGGCGCATGGAAGGCTTGATATCCGTTCCTCCGCATATCATCGTAGAGCTGTTGCATGCGCGGCTCATGGGAGACCGCTGGCCATGGATAGGGCGCGCTGGCAGGTGGATCGGTCGGGTCCTCGCCGTGTTGCCCATGGACCTGATACAACTGCTCGGCATACGTGTAGTACGGCTCCATCTCATCGTAGCTGATTGGCCAGGCAGGCGAGACGCCGTCTTGGTGGCGCAGCTCGCCAAAGTCCTCTTTGCGCAGCCGGTAGAGTGCGGCGCCAAACATTTTGGTCGCTCCGCCGACGACATAGTGAACCTGCGGCTGGAACGATTTGCCGTTGGCATCGTACCAGGTGTCCGGCGAGATGTAGCGGTTCTTGACGAACACGGCTTCGGCGTCCCAGTTCTCCAGTTCGCGCGGAAGGAAGTCGCCGCGTTCCAGCAACAGGATGCGCTTGCCAGAAGGCGCCAAATGGTAGGCGAGCGTTCCGCCGCCAGCGCCGGTCCCAATGATAATCACATCGTACTGATCACCCGCAGCCATAGCGCTCCTCCTTCGCTTCAGCATAGATCCGGCCAGCGGGCGCCAATCATCCGATGGCGGGCGCGGATGGCATGGTTCCGTGAGACGCTACAAGAGTCTCCAGGCCACCAATGGATGCCGCATTCTCCCGGACGATAGGAAGCTGCATCGTATCGACCGGCGCGAACAAGTCGGTAACCCAGTCCAGTCCGATCCGCACCTTGCTGGAGAAGGTCGGCAGCTTGGCAAGGTAGATGCCGCGCCAGGCGAACCAGGCGGGCAAGCCAGAGAGCCGAACGCTGCCAATCTGCGCGACGGCCTGGCGTTGGCCCAGGCTCGCCAGACTGCCGATGGGCTTGTAGGTGAAGCTTCTCGTCTTCCCGGTCTTGCGAATCGCAGCGGCGATGTTGGCCGCGGCGACTGGGCCTTCACGGATCGCGTTCTGCGCGGTCGGGGAATAGAAGCCCTGGCCGTCAGGGGTTGGCACGGCGGCGCAGTCACCCAGCACGAAGACTTCTGGATGAGTGAGCGCCTGCAACTGGTCGTTGACCTGGATCGCGCCATGTTTGCTCTTGGGCAGATCAGCGTCGTGCAACACGGGATTGACCATGATGCCACCCGTCCAGATCACCGTCCGCGTAGGGATGACCTCGCCGGTCGAGAGGGTCGCGGTGCGCTCGGTCACAGCATTCACGCCGACGCCGAGACGTACATCTATGGTCCGCCGCGCGAACTTCTCGACCACATACGCGCCCAGACGCTCATCCACCTCCGGCAGCAGGCGCTCGCCGTGTGGCGCGAGAATCAGCCGCACATCGTCTGGTTTTATCTCGTGGTAGTAATGCAATGACCCATGCAGCAGGTCTTCGAGCGCCGCGACGCCTTCCACGCCAGAGAAGCCACCGCCCGCCATCACAAAGGTGAGAATCTCCCGGCGCTGCGCCGGGTCGCGCGTGGTATTGGCCCACTCCAGCATCGTCAGCGCGCGGTTGCGCAGACGGAAGGCGTCAAACAGGTCTTTCAGGCCGAGCGCATACTCGGCCGCCCCCGTGGCGTGGCTGTAGTTGGTCACGGCGCCCAGTGCGACGACGAGGTAGTCATATTGCAGGTCGGCGCTGTCCCCATTGATCAGCATCGCATGCACCGTGCGGTTGGCGGCGTCGATGCTCTTGACGAACGCCTCGCGGAAGTGGGATTTCTTGAGGAAGGCCCGCACCGGCGGCACGGCGTGGCGCGGCTCGATGGTGCCACCCGCCACATCAGCCAGCATTGGCGTGTAGACAAGGAAGTTGGTATTGCTCACCACGACAATTTCGACATCGTCGTCGTGGCGAAACTGGCGGTCCAGGCGCTGCGCGGCGGCGATACCACCAAACCCGCCGCCGAGCACCACGATCCGTTTCATAATTTCTGCTCCCTGGTTAGCGGTCAAACGGAGATTGCACCGATTCTCGGCGAGCAAATCTTCGGAAAACGCCTATAGCGCCTATAGTGACACCGTACAATAGTGTGTCGGCTAGCCTATGCGCGCCCCGGTTGATGGTGGAGTATGCGCGGCCAGTTTTCCGCCTACCCCAAGGGACGGTCAAGCGGCTTTTCGGCGCCGCGACAAGTACGCTCATAGGCGGGTGTGCCGCGTTCAACTCTTCATTGACGCGCCCGCCACAATCGTATGCTCACTACGCGCCCTGGCGCAGACCGATGTGCTCTTGTGCCATAGTTCGAGAGCGGAGGGGGGCAGACGTGGTGAGCGAAAGGAAGGCTGACCTATGGACCAGCAGAGCACGAGCGACGCGCATCTCAATGCGGACGAGTTCGACACACTCTTCGAGGAGATGAAGCGATGGGGCCGCTGGGGCGCGCAAGACCAGCGAGGGGCGCTGCACTATCTCACCCCCGCGCGGCTCGCCGCCTCCGCTCGGCTCGTGCGCGACGGTGTGAGCGTCTCGCTGGGTCTGCCGTTGAATACGCAGGCGGAGATCGACAATCCCACACCTGCCGTACACCGTATGATCCTGCCAGGCGTTATCACATCCGGGGAGACCGGCAGCGACTCGGAATCACCCCAGTTCGTCAAGGATTACATTGGTGTGGATTATCACAATGATGGCCATACACACATAGATGCGCTATGCCACGTAGACTATCGGGGGCTTCTGTATAATGCACAGCGGGTCGATACTGTGACGACCGACGGAGCAACGGTCGATGCGATTAATGTCCTGAAAGACGGACTCATCGGTCGCGGCGTCCTGCTCGACATCCCGCGCCTGCGCGGTGTACCCTGGATTGAGCCAGGCGAGCACATCTACCGCGACGATCTCGAGGCAGCGGAGCGCGCACAGGGGCTTGTCGTTGGCGAGGGCGACATCCTGCTGATACGAACGGGCCACGTCCGGCGACTCAGCGAGCTTGGGCCGTGGGATACAGCGCGGCTCAAGGCTGGCCTGCATCCGACCGCGATGTCGTTCGTCGCCGCGCGCCGGGTTGCCGCGCTGGGTTCCGATGGGAACAGCGATACCGCGCCGAGCACGACCGACAGTGTTGGCTTCCCGATCCACATCCTGGCGATCAACGCGCTGGGTGTCCACCTGTTAGACTATTTGCAGTTAGAGGATCTCCGTGTCGCCTGCGAGCGAGCCGGGCGCTGGGAGTTTCTCTTCGTCGCGGCTCCGCTACGCATTCCTGGCGGCACAGGCTCGCCAATCAATCCACTGGCGATTCTCTGATCTGATGCGCAAAATCATGGCATCAGTGGGGCAATAGGCGGAAACGTACCTTGCGCTCTTCGATGACAGCGAACTGTCCGGCGAAGGAGGCAGAGTGCTGCGCGAACGCTTCGCCAATGATCTGCGCCTTCTCGGCCTCCTTCAATATATCGCCCAACCGATACTGGACAACCCCAGCCCTTGGGGCAGGCTGGCGATCGCGGAAGATATACTCGCCGAAGTCCAGGTCAGCCGTGAGGAGCAGTAGATCTTCGGTGACGGCGCGCTCCAGAATGGGAAGATCGGTCTCGCCGCGCGATTCTACCCGAACGGCAATCACTGTATGTCCATCAGCGCGCAAGCGTTAGATGACAAGTTGCTCAACATTTTCATCTGCGAGAATCCTCACGCGTGCGCCTCGCTACCGCCATCGTCAGTACCGTCAGCATTTGCGCCTGCTGGCGATTGCTCTCGTACCAGTTGGGTCGCGTAGGCGATAGCCTGTAAGATCTGCTCACGGGTGAGATGCGGCCAGGCATCAAGGATCTCCTCAACAGACCAATCGGCCGCCAATTTGCTCATAACCTCCTCGACAGTGATGCGAGTGCCAACGAGTGTTGGCCTGCCCCGGCGTCGCGCTGGATTGACCGCGATGCCCGGCGCGATGGTCGTATCCGCAGCATGCGGGGGATTGGCCATGTGTCGTCTCCCTTATTTTTTGATTGATTTTCTTGCTGCCAGTCGTTCCATCCCTATTCTATCTCGGTTTGCGGTTAGCCGTTGCGGAACCCTCGGCGCTTTGTTCGCTGCGGGTCAATGACCACTTCGTCCGCTGGCGAGTATTTGCGCTTCTCCTCCTAGGCGTCTTGGTCGGTGAAGTGCGCGTAAATCTTCACCATTTCCAGGCTTTCGTGTCCCAGGCGCCGCTGAAGCGCAAAGAGCTTGCCGCCCTTCAACAAAAAGCGAATGGCATAGAGCAGTGGGCTAGAGGTCAACGCTGCCCCGCATAGGTGATACCGCTTTTTAGCAGCTCCCCTAGCCCGTTGCGGAGGCGGCGCCCATTGCGGTATCCGGCGGCGTTTCCTCTTTGGTTTTTGCTTTGGTTTTTGCGCGAGCGCCTGATCGCGAAAGCGCATGCCTCCACTCGAGCGCGAATATCAAGACCACCACGATGCCGAACGTGTTGAGCGCCGTTATCGAGACCGTCACCAGCGGGTAAGCGCCAAAGGGGAAGATAACCACTAGGAGCATGGCGGCGATGTTGCGTATGGCGGTGGTCGTCTCGGTCGCATGTCGGACCCGCACGTCCTTGACGCGCAGGATGGTGACGAGAAGGAAGCCACACCCCAGGCCGATGAAGGGGTCGGCAATAGCGGCGAGATAGCTATGGGTCTCCCAGGTCTGGACGAACAGATTCCAAAAGGCGTAGAAGGTAAAATTCATATTCAAGAGCAGACACAGGATGGCAAACGGGGACACCCACCGGCGCACGTGCGGCGCCAGGTCGGGCCACCGGACGCGAAAGAGACACCCCAGCGCCAGCGGCAGCAGCAGGAAGAGAAGCAGCGGCCAGGCGACATCCCAGGTGGATACCCGCAATTGCGAGTCAACCGCCGCGACGGCCAGTGGTAGGCCAAGCGGCGCAACAATAACGGTCACTACCGTCAAGGCTGCCAAAAGGCTTGTGGCGGTGGCAACATCCGCCCGGGCGACGCGGGCGAGCAGGGGCGCGAACGGCATGCCAGCGCACAGGGCCGCGACACAAAATCCGACCTTGATCTCGCTCGGAATGGATGAGGCAATCGTCAGCACATAGCCGATGAACAGGAGTGGGATGATGATGAAATTGATCACCAGCACCCACACCGCAATCTGCCACTGGGCAAAAAACCGTGCCAGGAGCCGCCCGAACGGAAGCCTGAGGCCTAGGGCGAAGGTATTCAGTATCGCGAACAGTAGGCCAAACCCATTGACCACGACGACGGCTGTCGGCAGCGTAGTCATATACGCCCTCCCTTGTTTTGGCGCCTGCTCTGTCGATGGTAGGCACGCTCGAATACCTCGCGCCAGGCGAGGCCCGCAGCCAACCCTTACCCGCCGCAGTCCGGTCTTCGGATTAGAGGCCGACGCTGCCTTGCATGATGCCGCCGTCGATGAAGTACGTGGTCGCAGTCCCATAGCGCGCCTGGTCGGAGGCCAGCCATGCCACCAGGTTAGCGATCTCGGCAGGCTCGGCAACGTGGCCGATGGGAATGGCGGCGTCGAGTTTAGCTTTCTGCGCTGGATCGGCGAGTGTCTTGGCGTCGATAGGGGTATCCACTGCGCCAGGCCCAACATTCACCACTGTGATGCCCTGCGGCCCCAGCTCGACCCCGGCAGTCCGGGTCAGCATGCGCACCCCACCTTTGGCGCAGCAGTAGGCGATATTGCCCGGCATCGGCCAGTCCTCGTGGACCGACGAGATATTGATGATGTGGCCGCCGCCGCCCTGTTTGATCATCTGTCGGGCGGCCATCTGCGTCCCGAAAAAGGCGCTCTTCAGGTCAACGCCGATGACCAGATCGAACTGCCGCTCAGTGGTATCGAGCAGCGAGGTGCGCGTCTCCATCCCGGCGTTGTTGACCATCACATCCAGCCGCCCGAACGCCTGCACCGTCTGATCGACGAGCCGCTGAATATCCGCTGGACTGGAGACATCGGCCTGGAGAACCTGGCCCTTGCCACCCGCCTGCTGAATATGTCGCAACGTCTCCTCGGCGGCCGCCTGGTCGCGGTGGTAGTTGATCGTCACCGCGGCGCCCTCACTAGCGAGTCCCACGCTGATCGCGTGGCCGATGCCGCTGTCGCCCCCGGTCACGATGGCCACCTTGTTCGCCAGCATCATGATGCGTTCCCCTTTCAGGAAAATCCCCACTATTCATCGTCGCTCCGAGTCGGGAAGAAGAAGAGCGGAATCTCATTGGCGCACGCCAGGTAGCCCTGTTCGTTCCCCTCGATCATGAGCTTGTGCAGTGCGATCACATCGTTGTGTGGCAGAGGCTCAACTGGCTGCACGCACAGATGCATCCGTGCCTGCCCATTC
>JAICKD010000555.1 GCA_025928125.1 Ktedonobacterales bacterium | reverse complement strand
TGGCTGGCGGCGCGCTGGGGCATCGTCTTCCTCGGCACATGGCTCGGCCTTTTCGCGCTCGACGCCGCCACCGGGCAACTGCTTTGGCATGCGCTGCCGACCATCGACTTATCTTTCGTGGACCCCGCCCTCGCTCCATAAGGTTGCGCTCGCTTCATGGAGCGAGTCGCGCAACCACATCCGCTGGCAAAAGCGCAGGAAGAGGGGCATGCCTGAAACCGGCGACATCCCGCGTGGCGATGGCGTGCAGGCTAGCGGCTTGCGCACTCGCGATTTGAACGTCATCCTCGAAGTCAGGGCCGACAAGTTGCAGCGCTGCCTCTACGATGGTCCGATCAATGGTAAGGATGATGAATCGGCGAAGGCATTCGCCGACAGCCATTCTGGCGCGATCGGCGCCAATTTGCTTGCGACAGATATAGAAAATATCAGTCAACGCTGAAGCGGAAAGATAGACTTCCACACGCCCAGTAGAATGCGCGTCCCACAGCGATCTGGCTTCACTCGCCCAAGGCTCACGCCCCACTAGCAAATCAAGTACGACATTGGTGTCTACCAGCACATGCGCAGGTGAAGGCAGCGCAGGCCCACTTCCACCACTACTGCCCATATTTTTTCATCTTATGCTCATCAAGCCACTGGGCGACTTGCTCATCCGACGGTGGTTCCTGTCCGTCGGATGCGATTCCATACAGGGCGTCCCAGGTTGAGCGGGCAGGCTCCTCCCGCAATATTCGTGATGAGCCAGTTACGGCGCGTTCCAGAATAGTTCGGGCGAGCGCCACCTGATCTTCTAGTGGCCAGCGCTCGATAGCGTGTAGAATCGCATCGCGCTCAGGAGATGTTGCCGCCACTGCATTCCTCCTTACTTTACCTGCTAACTCTATGGCCTACGAGCGCATCAACCACTTTTGCATAGTATACGATACCGATTTATACGTCAGCGACGGGCAACTGCTCTGGCATGCGCTGCCGACCATCGACCTGCCGTTCGTCGAATCCGCCCTCGCGCCGTAGCCTCGTGGGCGCGGTCGCTCGCTTGCATTGACGCGCGCCCCGCGCTCATGGTACCATCGCCAGGATACCGCCCTGCGCGGTAGGATACGATATGGCAGAACGCGACAACGTAACAGCGAACGTAACGATGGCGCGGATATACCCGGAGAGCGCGGCGCGTGATCAGCGAGTGACCAGGAGCGAGGCGTGAGCGGAATGATGGCGGAATCGAGACGCGGAGGGATACGGAGCATACGGCGTGCGCGGTTGGCGCCCCTGCTCGGCCTCATGATGATGACGGTGATGTTGCTGGCGGGCTGCGGCGCGAATGCCGCCGCTGATCCACTGCTGGCGGCGAAGGTGAATGGTCACCCAGTGACGCTGGCGCAGTATCAGCAGATGCTCGCCCTCTATCGCTCCACCAACGCCCGCAACAACTTCTTCACCGACTGGCGCAACGCCAGCCAGCGCGGCGACCTTACCTCGACCCAGCAGCAGGTGCTCGACCTCCTCATCACCACTGAGCTGACGCGCGAGCAATTGAGCAAGCAGCACCTCACCGTCTCGGCGAAGGCGATCCAGACGGCGCGCGATACGCTCAATAGCCAGCTTGCGCAGAGCCGCAAGCAACTGGAGCAAAGCCCCGACCCCGCGCTCAAGTCGCTGCTCGATAGCATCACGCCTGATGTCATCAGCATGCTCTCCGAGCAGGAGGCCATCCAGGCGCTGATGCAGCAGAAGGGCAAGATTCCGGCGGTCCATCTGCGCGGAATCGAGGCGAAGAATCAGCAGGACGCGCGCGACTTGCAGCAGAAAGCGGAGAGCGGTACCGACTTCGCGACGCTCGCCCGCGACAACTCGCAGAACAAATCGACCGGGGACATCGGCGGCGAGCTCGGCACGTTCTTCCCGGGGCAGGTGAACACGGACTTCGATAAAGCCGTCTTCGCACCAGGCGCGCATCCTGGCAAGTATATGGTGCTGCTCTATCAGGGCAACTACTGGCTGCTCGAATTGACCGACTTTGGCCCGCACGAGGTCTCGAGCATCAGCGACACCCAGACCGAATCCAATGTCGTCAGCGCATGGCTGGAGCAAGTGGTGCGCCCCGGAGCATCCGTCGAGGAGTATGTGACCGTTGGCTGAGGCAAATGCAGCGCAGACTACCATCATCGTCGTTGGGCTTGGGCCTGGGCGCTGGGAGGACTTGACGGTTGAGGCGCAGGCAATGCTCGATGCCGCCTCCGCCATCGTCGTCCGCACCGAGCGCCACCCCACCGTGGATGCGCTGCGTGCGCGTCGCCCCGCTCTGCCGCTGACCTCGTTCGATGCGCTCTACGACAGCGCCGAAAACTTCGCCGACCTCTATCCCCAGATGGCGAGCCAGTTGCTGGAGCAGGCGGCGTCTCTGCCCAATGGGCAGGCGCTCGTCTACGCGGTACCAGGGCATCCACTCATCGGCGAGGAGTCGGTGCGCCAGTTGCGCGCGCTGGCGGCGGAGCGGGGCGTCCTGGTGCGCATTGTGGCGGGCCTCTCGTTCGTCGAACCGGTCTGCGCGGCGCTGGGGATCGACCCACTACAGCGCGATCTGCAACTGCTGGACGCGACGCTGCTGGCCGATGTCTCGACGGCGGCGCTTTCGGGCGCGGTGCTACCGACGGTTCCGGCAATGGTGGCGCAGGTCTATAATCGCCGGATCGCCGGAGGCGTCAAGCTGGCGCTGAGCGAGCTTTACCCCGATGATTGGGAGATTACGGTCGTGCGCTGGGCGGGCATGCCGGAGCAGGAGGCCATCGAGCGCATGCCGCTGGTGGACCTTGACCGCAACGACCGCGCCGACCACCTGACGACGATCTACGTCCCGCCGCTGCCGCCGACCGAGGCGCTCCGCGCGCCGGAGGGGCTGCGCGCCATCGTGGCGAAGCTGCGCGCGCCGGATGGTTGCCCATGGGACCGCGAGCAGACGCACCAGACGCTGCGCAAATATGTGCTGGAAGAGGCGTACGAGGTCGCCGAGGTGCTGGACGAGTGGGACGGCAGTCCGGAGATGGCCGAGAAACTGGCCGAGGAGTTGGGCGATCTGCTGCTCCAGGTCTACCTCCAGGCGGAGATTGGCGATGAGGAGGACCTCTTCTCGCTGGCCGATGTCTTTCAGCACATCAACGAGAAGCTGATTCGCCGCCACCCCCACGT
>JAICKD010000223.1 GCA_025928125.1 Ktedonobacterales bacterium | reverse complement strand
CTGAGTGGGCGCTGCCACCCGACCATGCCTACGACTGGCAGCAGGCGCTGATGGACCTCGGCGCGACCGTCTGCCTGGCGCGCCGCCCGCTCTGCGAGCGCTGTCCACTCACCGCATGCTGCGCCGCCTATCAAGAGGCCGCCCGCGCCTCGCTTTTTCCCTCCGGCGAGGTGGTTGCCCAACTGCGCGATGAGCGCGCCGCTGAAACAGACAGCGGCGAACAATCCGTCCGTAGAGTAGCGGAGCGCCGCGCCGGGTATACTAGCGATGCGACGGGCAAACGGCGTCCGTCGCCGCAGCCGTTCACCAGCACCTCGCGCTACTTTCGCGGGCGCGTCGTCGCGACCCTGCGCGAGATGCCGTCCGGGGCGACGCTCTCGCTGGCCGAGCTTGGCCCGCGCCTCAAGCCGGAGTACACCGCCGCCGACTATCCGTGGCTGCGGGCGCTGGTCGAGCGGCTGGCGCGCGATGGGCTGGTGCGGCTGACGGGCGACAGCGAAGACGCCAGCGCGGCGTTTGTCTCGCTTCCGTGAGTGTGGGCGCGCACCCTCGGCTACAATACGCTCTCGGCCATAAATGGCCGGAGTAACGAGACACGGGCCATGAATGGCCGTCTCGCCGTGTCGCGGCGAGCAGGACGACAACGTCGTCCTGATGGGCTTTCAAGCCCTCTGGCGTTTACTCCGGCCTTTCAAGGCCGAGGGCCGTTTCCCCCTAAAGGAGCGAGCATGGACGATACCACCTGGGCGCCCCCCTCCCCTAACCCCTCCCCCGCAGGGAGAGGGGAACCAGACCTATCCAACACGACGACCGCTGGGGCGAGTCTGGAAACCCTCTCCTCGCAGGGGAGGGTGGCCGCAGGCCGGAAGGGGTCTAGCCCAACCACAACGGGCCGACGCCTCGCTCGTGGCTGCCTGACCTCGTTGAGCTGGCTGGCGCGAGGGGCATTATTGCTCCTGCTGCTGCTTGGCGCCTTCCTCTCGCTCTTCCCCAATGGACGCGCCGCGCTCCGAGGGACGCTGCTGGTGCCTGCCGTCCTGCTGCCGAACAAGACGACTCCGCTCACCGCGACCGGCGACACCGTGCGCCATAGCACGATGGTCGTCACCGCGCGCTCGGGTCCGGTCTACCTGGATGTTTACGAGCCAGCGGATAGCGCGCCGCCGCTGCCTGGCGCGCGTGAGGGCGTGGTGGTCATCCCTGGCATCGGCGACGAGCGCAAAGACTCGCAGCTGATTAACCTCTCGACCTCGCTGGCGCGTGAGGGGATCGTCGTGATGGACCTGACGACGCCCGCGCTCATCGCCCGGCGGCTCGACCCCGACGACGTAGACGCCGTCGTCCAGGCGTTTCTTGCGCTGGAACATCACCCCGGCGTTGGCGCGGGGCGTGCGGGCATCCTTGGAATCAGCGGCGGCGGCGATCTCGGCATGCTGGCGGCGGCTGACTCGCGCATCCGCGACCAACTGGGCTTTATGATGCTCTTCGGCGGCTACTACGACGCCACCTCGCTGCTGCGGGACTTTGGGCGGCGCGCGCTCGATGTGGACGGCGCCCTCGAATCCTGGACGCCCAACCCAGTGCCGGTGGAGGCGCTGGCCAAGACGATAGCGCCGACGCTCAGCGCGAGCGAGGGCAAGCTGCTGGTGGGCGCGCTCTCGGAGCATGGCAAGCCGCTCACCGCCGCGCAACTCGCCAGCCTCTCGCCCGGCGCGCTCGCCGTCTATCATCTGCTCCAGGGCGACGACCCCGCCCATGTGGACGCGAACATCGCCGCGCTTACCCCCGCCATGCAGCGCGATCTAGTGACGCTCTCGCCCAGCGCTGTTTTGAATGAGATTCACGCGCCGATCTATCTGCTGCACGACCGCAACGACACGTATGTTCCCTTCACGGAGTCGCGCGCCTTCGCGGCGGCGCTGGTCAAGGCCAATCACCCGCATGACTTCGTGGAGCTGAACATCTTCGCCCATGTCGAGGTGAAATATGGGCAGGGTATCGGCCCGCTGGTGGGCGACGGCGCGCGGCTCTTCGGCATCCTGACCGAACTGTTAGAACATGCCTCATAGCTATTTGGAAAGCGCGATATCATGACAATGTCAGATGAAGAGAAGCAACCACTCACGCTGCCTGCCGCGCAACACGCGGTGGACGCCTCGATTCAGGCGCTGGGAGGCTACTGGCCGCCGCTAGCCGCCCTCGCGCGCCTCTTCGAGGAATGCGGCGAGCTGGCGCGAGCGGTCAATCAGACGTATGGCCCCAAGCCGGTGAAGCCGGGTGAATCCGCCGCCTCGCTCGATGAGGAGTTGGGCGACGTCCTCTATATCACGCTGGCTCTGGCCAACGATCTCAGCCTCGATGCGGCAGAAGCGCTGCAAGGCGCGCTGGCCCGCGCCATGCAACGGGCTAACAAGTAGTGGGCACGCATTACGTGGAGAGGAGGACAGGGATGTGGCTCGTTGAGCAACATGTCATCCGCGACACCGACCAGCGCTACGCTCCCATCGATCGTGCCGCCTTCGCTTCCAAGAACCTTTACAATGCGGCTAACTACCTTGTCCGACAGTCCTTCATCCATGAGCGGGTCTACCTCAATTTCGTCGCGGTCTATCACCGCATCAAGGAGCATGAGGCGTACTGTGCATTGCCGCGCAAAGTGAGCAATGATGTGCTCCGCCAACTTGATCACGACTGGCGGGCCTTCTTTGCGAACTTGGAGGCTTGGCAAGAGGATCCGTCGCGGTTCCTCGGACAGCCCCATCTCCCAGGCTACAAAGACAAGCAAAAAGGTCGCAATCTGCTGATCTATGATATCCAGGCGATCAGCTTGACCGGGCTGCGCCGTGGCGAGGTTATCCCTTCACAACTGGGCATCAGCGTTCGGACAAAGCAAACTACTGTCCAGCAAGTGCGAATTGTCCCGCGCAAGGGCTACTACGTCGTCGAAATCGTCTATGAGCGCGAGCCAGTTCCGGCAGCTGTCAACCCATCGCTCTACGCTGGGATAGACATTGGTCTCAACACTCTCGCGGCACTAACCTCAAACAAAGCGGGCTTTATCCCGCGTATTGTTAACGGGCGCCCCGTAAAGTCAATTAACCAGTTCTATAACAAGCGTAAGGCGAAGTTGCAGCGCAAACTGGGGGGTACCAGAGTCACCAAGCAGATGGAGCGGCTGACGGCCCATCGCACGCGGCAGATTGACCACTATCTGCACACGGCGTCGCGGCGCATCATCGATCTGCTGGTAGCAGAGGGTATCGGTACGCTGTGCATCGGCAAGAACCTGCTCTGGAAACAGGAAGCGAACATGGGGCAGCGCAACAACCAGAACTTTGTCGCGGTTCCCCATGCACGCTTCATTGAGATGCTGGCCTACAAAGCAGAACTGGTGGGCATTCAGGTCAAGATCACCGAGGAGAGCTACACCAGCAAGGCCAGTTTCCTTGATGCGGATCCCTTGCCGATCTATGGTGCAACCGATTTCGTAGCCTTCAGCGGAAAGCGGGTGAAGCGCGGCCTCTACCGAGCGGCAGATGGGCGGCACATCAACGCAGATGTGAATGGCTCCTATAACATCATTCGCAAAGTACTCCCCGATGCCTTTGACTTTGGCGCTGGCAAGGGGATAGCGGGTGCGGCAGTTCACCCCGTGCGGCTTCCCGTACGAACGAAACGCGTGGCGTAATAGTCATCGTTCTTCGATACTGTAACCAAAGACCATACCAAAGAGTAGATATTGGGTGACGAGAAGCGTGCTGGTGGTGGTTATATATAGAAGGAGCGGGTATGTCGGCAGGTGACGAAATCGCGGACGAGACGAAGGACGGCACGGACGCGGCCAGCGAGCTTGATCCCAGGCTGAATGATCGTAGCCCCTATCAGGGCTGCTTCGCCTGTGGCCTGCGTAACGATGCCGGACTGAAGCTGACCTTCTGGATGGAGGGCGACGAAATCGTCACCGAGTTCACGCCGGATGCGCACTACCAGGGATTCCCCGGCGTGCTGCATGGCGGCATCCTGGCGACGCTGCTCGACGAAACGCTCAGCCGCACTGCCAGCATCGAGGGCCGCTGGATGATGACCGGACGGCTGGAAGTCCGCTATCGGCGTCCCGCGCCACTGGGGCCGCGTCTGCGGGTGACGGCGCGCCAACTCTCGTCGCGCTCGCGGATGGTACAGGCGGAGGGCGAGGTGCGGTTGGCCGACGATCCCAGCGTCATCCTGGCCGACGCGCGCGGCGTCTTTCTGCGCGTCCCCGAAGAGTATCAGAAGGAGGCAGCAGCGAATTTTCCTGGCGCGGAAGAGTTCTTCAAGATATAAACGGCTGGCGGCTAAAGCCGCGCCTAGGGGATGCGCAAGCGCATCCGCAAAGCCTGCCTGCGCAGGCTCCAGAGAATATGTTTGTGAGATTGCTTTCTTGAGGCCGCGAAGGCGGCCTTTGCGGCGGCCCGCAGGGACGCCCTTAGCCGCGGCTTCAGCCGCCAAGGCACAGCACACAGCGTAGTGGCACAGCCCCTTGGAAAGGGAATCAGCAGCGATGACAGCTCAAGACACACTTTATCCCCGTTTTACCGTCCGCCCACCCGAACCCATCGAGGTCGGGCCGGACGCCATCCCCGCGTTCGTTGTGCGCCCAGAGGGTGAGGAGCCACGCCCCGCCGCCCTGGTGCAGCACGGCTACGGCGCATCGAAGTCTGATCTGCTGCCGCTCGGCCAGTTTCTGGCGTCCTATGGCTTCGTCGCGCTGCTGCCCGATGCCTGGGGACACGGCGACCGCTTCCCCACCAGCGGCCCCAACTGGATGTCGAGCTTCTCCGCCGACTTCATCGTCGAGGTGTTGCGCCACACGGTGGATGATATGGGCGTCGCCCTGACCGCGCTGCTGGAGCGGCCCGACGTGCGCCCCGGAGGCGCGCTGCTGGCGGGCTTCTCGCTGGGGGCGATTGCCTCGCTGATCGTCGGCGCCGAAGACCCACGCGCCACCGGGATCTACTCCATCTCCGGCTCGCCCGTACCCGATCTGGCGCATAAGCTGCCTGCGGGGCTGCCCGGCCCCGGACCCGCTGCCGAACGCTGGGCGCGCGCCCACGACTGCGCCGAACATCTGGCCGCGTTCGCGCCCAAGCCACTGCTACTTCAGCACGGTCGCCACGACGACATGGTGCCGGTCAGTGGCTCAATGCGCATCTACGAGACGGCGCAACCGCTCTATGCCGCGCATCCCGACCGCCTGGCGCTGATGCTCTATGACCACCGCCACGACGTGACCGAGGCCGAGGTCAACGAGGGTGTGCAGTGGTTGCTACCATTCTTCGCCACGCCATACGAAGAAAACGAATCGGTCGCGTAGAAGCGGAAGCTTAAGGCTTGCTTAGCCTTTGCTTCGACCACTCCTAAATCCATTCCCTTCTGGCTACGGACGTGTCATGCTGTACGCAGGCGATGCGCGCCGACCCATCTGGCTGGGATCAGTGGTGCCTATTCGGATGACACAACGCCTGAAAGAGAGTTCGATACGTCATGCGAAAGAAAGTGCTTCTTGGCGTGGCCGGAGGTGTCCTGCTGGTGGTCGGCGTTCTGGCGGGGATGATTTTTGGCGACAATATCCGCGCGCTGGCCGCCGGAAACGCCACCGCGACGGCGCAGGCGACGCCGGAAAATCGCGCCAGCTACTGCCAGTTGTATATGCAGACGCTCGCCAGCGATCTGGGTACGACCACCGATAAGCTGAAGATCGCTAATCAGGATGCCGCGCAGAAGGTCATCAACCAACTGGCCAGCGACGGCAAGATTACCGCCGCCCAGAAGGCCGAACTGACCCAGGCGTTGCAGAAATACGGCAGTAACCCCTGCGCCTTCGTGAATTTGCATGACGCGGGCAAAGGGTTGCGTCAGGGGCTAGCTGGCGTCCAGCGGGCGCTCGGCCCGGCGCGGGCCGCCGTTGAGTCGGCGGTTGCGGGCGCGCTGAAGATTTCCACCAGCACGCTCCAGAGCGATCTGGCCTCCGGGCAGACGATTCCGCAGATTGCGGCGGCGCAGAAGGTGAACCTGAGTGATGTCAACACCGCCTATCTCAACGCCGTCAAGTCGCAATTGAGCAGCGCGGTTAGCGCTGGCACGATCACT
>JAICKD010000799.1 GCA_025928125.1 Ktedonobacterales bacterium | reverse complement strand
TGAACTTGGCTCGCTGGTCAGCTGCACTGGTTATCGCAACCCCGCGCAGCTGGCGAAGATGGCCGACACGGTGGACGAGATCAGCGGCGGGCGGCTCATCCTGGGGCTGGGAGCGGGCTGGGCGGAGTTGGAACACCGGGCGTACGGCTATCCTTTCGACCACCGCGCCAGCCGCTTCGAGGAGGCCATCCAGATCATCTGCGGTCTGCTTCGCGAGGGACTGATGGACTTCGCTGGCCGCTATTATCAGGCGTGCGAGTGCGAACTGCGCCCGCGCGGTCCCCGCGCGCAGGGGCCGCCCATTCTGATTGGTACGGCCCGTCCCCGAATGCTCCGGCTGGCGGCGCGGTACGCCGATTACTGGAACGCGGACTGGAAAACGTTGGCGCAGTTGCCCGAGCTGTGCGCGGCGGTGGACGTGGCCTGCGTGGACGTAGGCCGTGATCCGACGACACTGGCGCGCACGGCGGCGGTGCGTATTGACCTACCCAATGCTCAGCGGCGTGGCTTCGGCATTACTCACGCGAGCAACTCTGGCAGTCCGGAGGAGATCGCCGCAATCTTGCGCGGCTATGCGGCCGAGGGCATTACGCACATCCAGGCGTGGCTCAATCCCAACACGCCGGCGGGAATTGAGGCGTTTGCGCCAGTGCTGAGTTTACTCGACTGACAACAGGTAGGTCCGCGCCCTACAGGCCGAGGTCGGCGTGCTTGACGCGCTCGCCGGCCGGCCGGACAGCTGAGGGTGATATGGCCCGATTCGAGCACATAGCCGCGCGCAGCAATGGCGGATTTTGTAGTTTGCAGAGCGGGCTGCTGGCACATCATCGTGGCGAACGGGTCATATCACAACCCTCTGGTGGCTAAAAGTAGGTGGATGCGACAGATTGGATGGCGCGGGTGCCTCAGTCAACGTAGTTAGCGAACCATACCGCCAGGTTGAAGGCAACGAACGCGCCAGCGAGCGTCGCCAGGCCACCGAGGGCGGCCGGGGTCGCCTTCACGCCCGTTTCGCAGCGGAGGAACTGGCAGGCCGCCCAGGTGACACTGCCCGCCAGCAGCAGCGCCAGCGCGAGTGTGATGACGAGCCATTGCGCCTCGGAGAAATTGTTCAGCAGGTTGTGCAACTGAATGTCACGGCGGAGCGCCGGCGACCAGGGCAGCGCGGTTTCCGAGAGCAGCGCGTATGGCGGTCCGTTGACGGTCAGGTTGCCGGCCTGACATGACGACTGCTCGCCAGCGTAGGCAACTTCGCAACGGTGGAAGCACCAGATTGCTGCTGAATCGTAGGTAACAGTCAAGTGTAATTCTTGCTCGCCAAGCGGTGTTGTGCAGTTGTCCTGTGTGGCCGGGGACGGCGTATACTGGCAATGCAGGTTCCGCCGCGGGATGAGCGTATAGTCGCCGCGCTGGCCAATGGCGAGGCCAGCCAGGTTGTCAGCCTGCTGGCCCCCATGCGCCAGCATGGTCACGCTGGCGTTCACCGGCGCGTAGTACACGATCGCGGCCAGGGCCAGCAGACAGATCGCGAGCGCCGCGCCGAGCATGATAAGACTCAGATAGCGCGGCATGATACGCATGCCCCCACCTCTTGATGAATAACAATATCGCGCTCACTGCCCATAACGGACAAGTTGCTTTAAGGTCTCAATCTCAGTTGCTGGAATGTATTGGTCGGTTCTTCCCTTACCCCAGCCCCTCTCCCCTGCGACGGGAGAGAGATGCCGAACGCAGTGAGGCGGGGTGAGGGCCATCATTTGCCAAACACGGCCGCGCCTGCCACAATGCCGCGCCATGAGTGATGATGAGCGGCGGCGCGCGGCGGACGAGCTGGCGCTGTGCCGGGCGTGGAACGCCGGGTGGTTCGACGCGGGCGCGTTGCGGACGACTGATGGCCGGCCGGTGACGGTTGTCTATCGCGGGCGCTGGACGTTCGGCTTCG
>JAICKD010000128.1 GCA_025928125.1 Ktedonobacterales bacterium | reverse complement strand
CCTTTCAGGGAGAGGGGAATCAGAGCCAGAGGCGTGGTGTCAGTCGCCCGCATCCTCGCCAACGTCCTCATCGTCCTCCACGTCCTCCATGTCTTCGTCGTCGTCTTGGCTATCGAGCGGGGCGATGTCGAATGTATCGAAGATATCTGGCGCGCTGGCGGTGGTGGCGTTCGTCCACAGGCCGGGCATGGTGGCGGCGGGCTGTGCGCTGACCCGCTCCGCCGCCTTGAACTGCACCGGGCGTGGTGGGATGGCGAACCCGCGCCCAGAGAGCAAGTCCTCGACGGTGCGTAGCTGGATGCGCGGCCAGCGATGGTCGCCGTTGGGGCCGGGCCAGAGGTCGGAGTGGTAGAAGCCCGCAGTGTTGGCTTCATCCCGCATGTCGCGTGTGGGCGTCTCCAGGCAGATGTAGAGGCCGATGGCGGCCTTCTCGCGCTCGATGACGCCCTTGAGGTCGCGAATATGCGAGGCGGTGACGTGGCCGCTCTTGACCTGGACGATGACGGTTTCGCGGCGGCGGTTGGGGCCGTCTATGAAGGAGATGATGCCGTCTATCCCCCGGTCGCGGCCCTTCTTCCGCTCCTGTTGCTCCTGGGCAACCGCTTCGATCAGCGAGACGGCCCAATACTGGAACTGGTAGCGGTCATTGAGCGCCAGTTCGCGCGCGCCGCTGACATCCTTCGGCTCGCCCTCCACCTGATAGTCTTTATTGGGCTCCAGGTCGAACATGGTCTTGAGGCGGCTTTTCATCAGCGAAACGGCGAGATGGGTGATATCTATGCCGATCCAGCGCCGCCCCAGCTTCTGCGCCGCGCAGATGGCCGTGCCGCAGCCACAAAAGCAATCCATCACCACGTCGCCGGGATTGCTGCTGGCGGTGATGATACGCTCCAACAGCGCCAGCGGCTTCTGTGTCGGGTAGCCCAGCCGCTCCTGCGCCTGTGCGCCTATCGGTTGAATATCATCCCAGTAATCTTGCAATGGAACTCCTGGCATCTCATCCAGATAGCGTTTGTATGCTGGAACCCTTCCAGGAGCAGTCTGAACAATCCGTCCCTGTTCGTAGAGGGCCTGCATGCGCTCCTTGCTGTAGCGCCAATATCTTGTGACTCCCAAGAACTCATATTGAGGATTGCCCTTTGCCGCCCCGCCGGGGCCAGTGATATCTCCCAATCTATAGCGGCGTCCATCCTCGTCTACATGCCGATAGAAGTTATTGGTGTACTCTTGAGAGTAAGGTTGATAGCTCTCGTTTCGTATAGCTTGGTTTGTTTTGGTGTAGAAGAAGATCACGTCATGGATACGACCCATGTGAAGCACTATACCCTGCACAGTGTCGCTGTGGGCGCTCGTTCGTTTCCATGATATTTCGTTGCGGAAGTTCGTCGGGCCAAAGATCGTATCGAGTACGATTTTGAGGTAGTGGCTGGCAGTGGGGTCGCAGTGGAGGTAGAGCGAGCCGGTGGGCTTGAGGACGCGGTGAAGCTCGATCAGCCGCTGGGTCATCATCACCAGATAGGCGGTCAGGTCGTTGCGCCCGATGAAGGCTACCATCGCGTCAAGCATCGCCGCGACATTCGGCGCCGCCCCCGTCAGCACCTCCTCGCGGGCGCGCTCGGCGTCGGGCGTCCAGTGCCAGGTGTCGGTGAACGCCTGAATCTGCGCGGAGGAGAGCTGGCCCGTCTGCTCCTTGAAGATGACGTTGTAGTCAGCGTTGGAGTTGAACGGCGGGTCGAGATAGATCAGGTCTACCGAGGCGGAGGGGATTTTGTGGCGCAGAATATCGAGATTGTCACCAAAGTAGAGGGTATTCGCCCTGTCTCCCATATCCGCCATACATCCCTCCTGCCCTGAATGCGCACCTTTATTACGGAAAACCGGCCAGAAAGCCCCTGCATTCATGCGGGGGGATGAATGGTCGTTCTTTCTTGACAACACGCATGCTTTAAGCGTATGATATAAACATGCGTAAGACGTTCAAGTATCGCCTGTACCCAAACAAGCAGCAACAACGCCTCCTCGATCACCAACTTGACGAGTGCCGCTGGCTGTACAATGACCTGCTGGCTGCCAGGCGCGACGCCTGGGAACAACGTCAGGAGTCGTTGCGGCTCTATGACCAGCAGGCGACCTTGCCCGCGCTCAAGGTGGGCCGGCCCACGCTGGCTGGCGTCCAATCGCAAGTCTTGCAGAATGTCGCGGTACGCATTGATCTGGCCTTCCAGGCGTTCTTCCGCCGCGTACGGACCGGCGAGAAACCGGGCTACCCTCGATTTCGCGGCAAAGGACGCTATGCCAGCCTCACCTACCCTCAAGTCCCGGTCGGTTGCACGTTGGATGCTGACGCCCGTCGTCTCCGGCTGCATGGTGTAGGGCTGGTGAAAATCATCCTGCATCGCCCCTTGGAAGGTACGCCCAAGACGGCCACAATCAGCCGCAGCAGCACCGACAAGTGGTATGTCTGTTTCTCCTGTGAGTGTGCTGAACCGTCGCCCTTGCCAGAAGCCGAGCAACAGGTGGGGATTGATGTCGGCTTGAAAACGTTCGCCACCCTCAGCACTGGACAGGAGATCACTAACCCGCGCTTCTTCCGCGCCGAAGAAAAGGCGCTGGCGAAGGTACAGCGTCGCCTCAGCAAGGAAGAGAAGGGTACGCCTGAGCGCGCGAAACGGCGCAAGGTGGTGGCGCGCGTGCATGAACGCACGCGGTGGCGTCGGGGCGATTTCACCCACCAGCACAGCCGCCGGATTGTCAACATCTTCGATGTAATCGCGGTTGAGGATTTGTCGGTCAACCGGATGACGCATAACCATTGTCTCGCCAAGAGCATTCAAGACGCGGCGTGGAGTCAGTTCGCAGACCTGCTTGCGTACAAGGCAGCATGGGCCGGTCGCAGGTACGTCGCGGTGAACCCCGCCTACACCAGTCAAGACTGCTCGCAGTGCGGACATCGGCAATCGCTCTCCCTTTCCGACCGTACCTATACCTGTCCCTGCTGTGGGATCGTCTTGAACCGCGACTACAACGCGAGTCTGAACATTTTGAGACTGGGGCGACAGTCTCTGGCTTCGGCCTAGAAGCTCCCGCTTTTAAGCGGGAGAGTTGTCACCATGCTACGTAATATAGCTCGTATGATACGCGGCGGGCGGGCGGTGGTCAAGCGCGGGCGGCCCTCTCCCCCAGCCCCTCCCCTAAAAGGGAGGGGAGCCAGAACGGTCGCCAGTTGGCAGGCTGGTGGGGCAGTCCCTCCCCTTTTAGGGGAGGGTGGCCGAAGGCCGGGAGAGGGTCTGGCGGGCCGCTCAATCGTTTCCACTCGCGGATTGACCTCGCCCCGCGATGCGCTGGTAGTCCTCCGGCGCGTCCACGTCGAGCGCCTCGTCGGGCTGCGCCATCGCCACGAGGTGGACCGCCTCCGGCGACCGTATCAGCAGCGAGCGCCCGCCCTCGTCGCCGTGGATGGTATGTAGCTCGCCAAAGAGCGCGCGCGGCCAGTAGACCGGAGGAGTGGGCCTGCCGCCCTGATTCATCGCCGCGATTCGCTCCGGCACCTCACGTGCGGCAGCCAGCAGCGCCTCCACCGTCGCGGACGACGTGAAGGGCATATCGGCCAGCAGAATGAGCGCGCCATCGGTGTTCCCGGGCAGCGCATCCAGCCCCGCCTGGAGCGAGGTGGAGAGACCGTCGGCAAAGCGCGGATTATCCACCCGCTGGTAGCGTCCCGGCGGCAGCGCGGCGGCGACACGCTCGGCCTCGTTGCCCAGCACCACCAGCACCAGATCGGCGCTACTGGCGCAGGCGCTGCTAATCGCATGCCACACCAGCGGATGCCCGTCGAGCGGCAGCAGGAGCTTATTCGCGCCCATCCGCGACGACTTCCCCGCCGCCAGCACAATCGCGGCGATGACCGGTCTCACCTCCATCTCGACCCTCCTTCGCTCGATAGCGTAGCACACCTCTCCCGCGCCCGCGTGCTATCGTGTCTATAGCGTGCGCAGGTGACGATGTCGGACGATACGGCGTGAGGATGGACCAGCATGAACGAGGACATGGCACAGACGCGCCGCTATCATGCCGCTGTGGCGCTGCTCGACGACTGCGCCCGGCTGGCGAGGCTGGCGCGCGCCGCCGCCGACGTGGAAGCCAGTGACGAGCCGTGCGCGGTGGCGCTTGCTGGTGGGCGGCGATTGCGCGCGGCCATGCGTGTCGGCGTCTTCGCCGGGTCGTTCAATCCCCTGACGCGGGCGCATGTGGCGCTGGCCAACGCCGCCCGGCGCGCGGCTGGCCTGGATGCCCTGATCTGGACGTGCGCGGCGGCCTCGGTGGATAAAGAGCAGGTGGAGCGGGCGGCGTTGGTAGACCGGCTGGCGCAGATGAGTGCGTTCGTCGCGGGGCGGCGGCGCGAGGCGCTGGCGCTGCTGAACCGCGGCCTCTACGTCGATGAGGCGCGGACGATTCGCGCGTTGCTGGCGCCCTCAGCCGAACTGACGCTTATCGTGGGCTACGACAAGATCGTGCAGATCTTCGATCCCAAATACTATGCTGACCGTGACGCCGCGTTGCGCGCGCTCTTCTCGCTGGCGCGGCTGCTGGTGGCCCCGCGCGAAGGCGAAGGCGCCGAGGCGCTGGCCACGCTCCTGGCCCAGCCGGAGAACCGCCCGTTCGCCAGGCATGTCCGCTACCTCGACGTGCCAGCGGGCTACGCGCACGACTCTTCGACCGAGGCGCGCGCCCTCGCAGCCGAGACGTCCCCTGATATCGCGGCTCTCACACGGCTCGTGCCGCCATCTGGATTGGCGCTGGCCCTCCATACGGGCGCGTATCGACACACCGCGCCTGCCGACGATGCTCCCTACACGGTCCGCGCGCGCTGGCTGGACGCGCTGGCTACCGTTCCGCCGACAACCGCGCGCAACCTGCCGCCGCTTTCGACGCTAGTGGAGCAGACGCTGGCCGCCAATGATCGGGGAAACCGCCTGCGCGCCTGGCTTGCTGACCCACACACGACGAGGCAGATCGCGGACTCAAAGGCAGTGAATGCGCTGGCGATGCTCCCTCGCGATCAGGCGTCGTGCTGATCGTGTGGCTGCTTTGGATCGCTCGGATTGCCCAGTTGGTCCCAGCGTTTGCGCATCGAGAAGAGGATGGCGACGAAGAGCAGCGAGAAGAGCGCAACCGAGCCAATGGCAAGCGCCAGAACAACGCCGGTCGCGGCCGAATCTATCATGGACGGGGTCTCCAGAGGCAATTCTGGTCGAAGCGCCACACGCGCTAAAAAAACGGCCACCTATGCGGATAGTTTAACACGTCGCGATCAAGGCAGTAGTGATTGATAAAGGCCAGCATACGAACGCGCTCTGGTCCGCGCAACAACGCCGGGCCGATGCAGCGCACTGAACGCCCTGCGCGAAATCGCAGCAGCAGCCAGTTGGCCGAATGATCGAGCACTTTGATCTCGCCCCAGGCCAGTTCAACTGGGCTGCGACGCCAGGGCTGGATGATGGTCAGACCTTCCCCCATCAGGATGACTTCCTGTAGCAGCCAGACGGCGGCAGCGACGCCGAACAGCGCCACCACCACTCCCAGCAGGCTGAGCGCGATCGCGAACTCCAGCGGCAGCAGGAAGAGCGCAATGACCGCGCCAGAGATGCCGGCTAGCGCCAGCGCAAATCCGCTGAACGGCCAGCGCCCACGAGGACGGACACGGAGCATACCCATCACATCCGACTCTGGCTCGTCCATCTCCATCTGGTCCAGCGCCTCCGCGCGGAGCGAGCCAACGAGAATGTGGGGGGCCAGATGGTCGAGAATGACCGTGATCAGCCGGTCGCCATCCGTCAAGAGGCGCGGCGCGAAGGCGATGGAGGCGCCACTAGAGGTGTAAAAGTGCAGGAACATCCCGCTTCGCTTAGCGCGCACGATCTCCTGCCATGGGGCTTCGCGCCAGCGCTGAAACGGCCTGCCGACGGCGATTCCCGACGGGGAGAGCCGCACGCTCTGCATAAACAGCCAGGTCACGATCAACAGCGGAATGAAGATCAGGAGAATGACGACGAGAATGAGCAGCGGCATCCAGTTGGGCGCCTGCGGTTTCTCGTTGAGCAGCAAGACCGACGCAATGACAAGCGCGATCAACGGCGCCATGATCGCGATGGCCTCGAGATAGGGCGCGGGACGGCAGACCGGCATCGATCTTAGGGGCGAAGGCAAGGGAATCGTCCGCGACCGATCAGCGAGCGGTCTGGTCCTATGAGGCCTCTCCGGTGGATACAACATGCTCCCCTATCTCCATTGATGAGTCCGGTTAACGCCTGTGTGCTGTGGGCGGCATTATAGCGCTTGCCATCTGGCGGCGCAACCTTGTTGGGACTTTCCAACCGGGGCTACTGGGGGATGGATGATGCATTCGCGCGTCCGGTTTGCGATAATAGCAGGGCGAGGCGAACATGCCCCAGATATGCCCTTGAACCGGTCGAAAGAAGGCGCGCGTGCGGCAGAGTGAGGTCGAAGAGACGCAGCGGCAACGATTGCCCATATCACATCGGGTTAGCAAACTGCTGAGCCAATGGCCACAGCTCCGGCTGGCGGGCTACCTGCTGGCCGCGCTGGTCGTGCTGCTCATCGTCCAGAATGCGCTGCTGGCGCTGACCGCCGAGCCGCTGCGTCTGGTGATCGCGCCCGCGCGGGCCACGCTCTCATTCGATGGGCAACGTCTCGCCCTGCCTCTCCCGCAGCAGCCGACCGCCATCGTGCTGGCCGCGCCCGATCCGCTCACGCGCGAATTTCAGATCGACGGGACCGACACCACCAACAACTTTTCGCTCGATCCCGCCTACATCGCCCGCATCGCGGCCACGCCCTATTACCGCTTTCAGGCGTGGATGCGTGATAGTTCGAGCTACAGCTCGTGGCGCGATGTGCGGGCAGGCGGCGCAACGGTCGCTCCTCAGCTGGATGGCTCAGCGCTCGTGACGCTCGGAGGGAGCGCCAGCACGGTGACGCTCGATGCGGCGCTGCTGCGGCCCGAGACGCCCTCACATGTCTATCTGCGCTGTGGCGAGAACATCTGCGGCGAGATTATCATCGACCGCAACGACCGCTATGTGCTGGCGCACAACCTCGCCTCCGATGGCTCGACGGCGAACGAGCAGAAAATCTACTTCCCCGAAAGCCCGCTGCCGTTTCTGGCCGAGGTTGGCTATCTGCTGGCGCAGGTGGCGCTCTGGTCGCTGACGCTGCTGCTGCTGGCGCTGGTCATCTTTGGTGTGCTCGTTCCGTTCGGGCCACTGCTGGCGGCAGCCGTCGCCCAGCTACCGCGCGGAGTTGGTGCTATGGCGAGCCGCGTGCCAGCCCGGATACGCACGCCGCTGCGCCGGATTGTCCGCGACCGGTGGGATGCCTTGGCAGTGCTCACGGTGCTCGGCTCGTTCGGCTACGTGCTCTGGGTCGCGCTGGCGGAGTATCAGGGCCAGCCGCATATTCTCGACGCCAGCGCCTATATCTTCCAGGCGAAGATCTTCGCCTCCGGCCAGCTCTCCGCCCCCGTGCCGTCTCACCTCGGCGCGTTCCAGGGGCCGTTCATGATCGCCAGCAGCGACCGCTGGTTCACGATGTTCCCCCCGATGACCTCGCTGCTGCTGGCGGTGGGCATCGTGCTCCATGCGCCATGGCTGGTCGAGCCGCTGCT
>JAICKD010000026.1 GCA_025928125.1 Ktedonobacterales bacterium | reverse complement strand
TAGCACGGGCGATTTGTATCTCACTGAGGATGCGATGGCGCGTTCCGCCGCGTTCGTGAAAGGCCCGTGGCGCTACGAGCGCATCGAAGGGGTCAGCCACTGGATTCCCGTCGACGCGCCGGAGCAGTTCAATCGTCTGATGCTGGACTTCCTGCGGGCGTAGCCTGACCAGCCCTGAAAACGGCCACTGTTTTGTAGAAAAGGGGTCATCCGCTGCTTGCGGGAGAATCGGCGACTGTGCTATACTCCCCGGCGGAAGGGTGTCCGAGTGGTTTAAGGTGCCGCTCTCGAAAAGCGGTGAGCCCCAAAAGGGCTCCGTGGGTTCGAATCCCACCCCTTCCGCCTCGTGTGTCTGGAGGAGTCCCATAGAGGCCTAGTGGGCGCGACTGGAAATCGCGTGTGCCAAAAGCACCGTGGGTTCGAATCCCACCTCCTCCGCCATCCATATCGCCAGCCACTTACGCGCGGTTGCCATCCGATTCAGTGATGCGCAGCCGCTCTCTTGTTTCCGCGTCTTGCACCGCGCTCTGGAAGGGAGCAAGCCCATGGACAAAGCGCCCCGTGGCCGAGGCATCATCGCTGGCATGATGATCTTCGCGGCAGTCCTCATCCTCGCCTACTGGGTCGTCTGGTTCTTCGTCGACCGCGATCTGCTGGCCTCGCTGCATACGGACTATTACTACCGCTTCGAGAACGCCTTCCCTCTGGCCGATGTCTGGCTGGGGCTGCTGCTCATCCTGGCGACGGTGGGACTGCTTCTGCGCCGTCCGTGGGGACTGCTCGCGGGGCTGCTTGCCGGTGGCGCGGGCATCTACCTAGGCTGTCTCGATGTGCTCTTCGACCTCGAAAACGGTGTATACCACGTGTCAGCGGGCGGCGATGCCAGCGGGGCGATCATCGAGATCATCATCAACATGCTGACCTTCACCCTTGGCATCGTCGTAACCATGTATATCTGGCGGCATCGCGCCTGGTATCTGACGCCTAGCCTGTAACGACGATAGTGCCTTTCATGTAGGGGTGGACCGTGCAGTGGTAGGTGTAGGTCCCGGACTGGGTAAAGGTGAAATCGAACGTCCCTCCTGATGGGCTGATGATGCTGGACGCCAGGGTCGTGCCGCTATCACTCGTGACGGTATGCGGCGCGTCAGAGGCGTTGGACCACTCGACTCTGGTCCCCTTCGCAACGGTAAGCGTGGCGGGGGCGAACCCATACTTGTCGTTCGTTTCAGAAATCTTCACCTGGGCCACGCTCGAATTGGATGACGTCGTTCCGGCAGGCGCGGCGGTGGATGTGGGTGCGGTTGCCGTGTTCGCGCTTGTGCTGCTGCTGCTGCTCGTGCTCGTGCCGCAGCCCGCAAGGAGCAGGATGCCAGCCACCAGGATACCGGACCACCAGGGGATGTCGCGCGCCTTTGTGAGAGTCAGGCTGTTCATCGGTTTCCTTCTTTCGCTCAACAAGTCCTTCCTACGTCCGCACTCCTGGGCGTACATCCGCCGATGCGCTTCCAGCCGATCGTCGGCAGAATGGCTTAGCGCCACTGAGTGCTGCGGGGTAGTACGATGCGCTGTTACGTCAACTAGCTATTGCCGCGCCAGGCTATGGCCGCTGGGAGTGTGGAGATAGCCTGCGGCTGATGACGTTTCATGTAGTATTCGGGCGGCGCGAAAGGCGTATAATTGCGGCAGGTAGTGGACGTCGTTTCAGCGGATAGGAGCGTTGCCGATGGACCTTGGGCTTTCAGGACGTGTCGCGCTGGTGACCGCGGCCAGTCGCGGGCTGGGGTTGGCCAGCGCCAAAGCGCTCGCGGCGGACGGCGCATCGCTGCTCATCTGCGCGCGCGGCCCGCTCCGGCTGGATGAGGCGGCGCGTGAGATTCGCTCGGCCACCAGCGGCGCACGGGTCGAGACGATGACGCTGGATGTCTCCGCGCCGGACGCGGCATCGCAACTGGTGGGGCAGGCGCGCGACAAGTTCGGGCGGCTGGATGTGCTGGTCAACAACGCGGGCGGCCCGCCACCAGGCAGCTTTGCCAGTGTGGGCGACGCCGACTGGGAGAAGGCGTTCCAGATTACGCTGATGAGCGTCGTCCGGCTAGTGCGCGAGGCGCTGCCACTGCTCCAGGCCAGCGGCCAAGGGCGCATTGTCAACCTGGTGAGCACCAGCGTCAAACAGCCAATCGATGGCCTGATTCTCTCCAATGCGCTGCGCGCGGCGGTGATTGGCCTCGCCAAGACGCTCTCCAAAGAAATTGGCGGATCGGGAGTCACCGTTAACAATGTGCTGCCGGGCATCATCCTGACGGACCGGCAACGCGAGCTACGTGGCGCGGACGCTGCCCGGCGCGGCATCAGCTTCGAGCAGGCCATCGAGGAGGCTGGCCATGGCGTGCCGTTGGGGCGCATCGGGCAGCCAGAAGAGGTCGGCGCGCTGGTCGCTTTCCTGGCGTCGAAGCAGGCGTCCTACATCACCGGGACGAGCATCCAGGTGGATGGTGGCATGGTCGTGGGAATTATGTGATGGGCTGGAGGCCCCCTCCCCAACCCCTCCCCCTCTGCGGAGGGAGAGGGGCTTCCAATGGGAGGTCTCTGCTATGCGTGGGCGTGCTGGGCTTCTTTCTCCTTGTTGTGCGCGTCGATCACCTGCTGCTGGAGGTTGGCGGGCATCTCCTCGTAGCCCGATAGCTCCATCGTGAAGCTGCCGCGCCCCTGCGTCATCGAGCGCAGGTCGGTGGCGTAGTGCAGCATCTCCGCGAGCGGCGCCTGAGCGGTGATGCGTTGCAGACCCTCGTCGGCTGGCTCCATCCCCATGATGCGCCCGCGCTTGGTGTTCAGGTCGGAGCTGATGTCGCCCATGTTCGCGTCCGGCACGGTGATGGTGACATTCATGATGGGCTCGAGCAGTGTTGGGCCTGCCAGCGCCACCGCCTCTTTCATGCCCAGATGCGCCGCCGTCTCAAATGCCTGTGAGGACGAGTCTACTGGATGATATTTGCCATCCACCAGCGCCACCCGAATATGTACCATCGGATAGCCCGCGATGAAGCCCTGGCGCACCGATTCGGCGACGCCCTTCTCGACGCCTGGCACATACTCCTTCGGCACCACGCCGCCGACGATCTTGTTCTCGAAGACGTACTGCTGCTCGCCGTCGGTCAGCGGCTCGATCTCCAGCCAGACATCGGCGAACTGGCCGTGGCCGCCGGTCTGCTTCTTGTGGCGCCCCTCGGCGCGCGCCTTCTTGCGGATCGCCTCGCGGTAGGGTACGCGGCGGTCGCGCTTGAGCACCTCGACGCCATAGCGCCGCTGCATGCGCTCGGTGGCGATCTCTAGATGCGACTCGCCCATGCCGGAGAGCAGCATCTCCGCCGTCTCCTGGTCGCGGTCCACGTGCAGTGTCCGGTCTTCTTCGAGCATGCGATTGAGGGCGGTACCCAGCTTATCGAGGTCGCTCTGCGTCTTGGGGTGTACCGCGGCGGTGTAGACCGGCTGCGGGAAGTTGATCGGCGGCAGCGGCTCGGTATCCTTCGCGCCCAGCGTATCGCCGGTATGCGTCTTGTTCAGCCGCACCACCGTCGCGATATCGCCGACCTGGACTTCGGTCATCGTCTCCTGCAACTTGCCGCGCAGGCAGAGGAGCTGCCCCAGCCGTTCGTCAGTGCTGGTGTTGACGTTGTAGAGATGGCTGTCGGGCTTGATCGTACCCTGGTAAACGCGGAAGATCGAGTGGGTACCCTTCTGAGGATCGACAATCGTCTTGAAGACGAAGGCGACTGGCGTAGCAGCCGCGTCTGTGGGCGCGCGGTCCGCCGCCGAGGGCAGATACTCGCTCATCGCATCAAGCAGCGTCTGAATGCCGATATTCTTGGCGGCGGAGCCTGCTAGCACCGGCACAACCTGCCCGGAGGCGACGCCCGCTGTGATGGCGCGGCGTAACTCCTCGTCGGTCACCTCTTCGCCTTCGAGGTACTTCGCCATCAGGTCGTCGTCGCTCTCGACCGCCGTCTCGACAAGTTGCTCGCGGTAGCGCTGCACGGCGTCGGCCATCTCGCCGGGTACGTCGCCCTCGGTGGCTTTGTCGCCGGAGAAGCTATAGGCCTTGTTGGCGACGAGATCGATCACGCCGGAAAAGCTGGCCTGTTCGCCGATGGGGATAGTCAGCGGCACAATGCGCGTGCCGAAATGCGAGCGCAGTGATTCGAGCGCGCGGTCGTAGCTGGTGTTTTCGCGGTCGAGCTTGTTGACGAAAACCATGCGCGGCAGGTCGTGCTTGTTGGCCTGACGCCAGAGCAGCTCGGTTCCGACTTCGACGCCCTTCTCGGCGGAGACCACTACCAGCGCCGCATCTGCCACGCGCAGCGCCGCCATCACCTCACCCACGAAGTCCGCGAAGCCTGGCGTATCGAGCAGGTTGATCTTGCCGTTACGCCACTCGACGGGAACCACGGTGAGGTTGATGGACTGGTTGTGTTTGATCTCATCGGGGTCGTAGTCGGAGATGGAGGAGCCGTCGTCCACCCTGCCGATACGATTGACCGCGCCCGAATCATAGAGCGCGGCATCCATCAATGAGGTCTTTCCCGACCCACCATGCGCGATCACGGCGACGTTGCGAATCTGTTGCGCGCGATAGACGTTCATAAGGGATGTGTCCTTTCTTCGCTTGCGAACAGGATCGGCGGGTCTGCCCCATTGCGCCCCGCCGATTCAATCATCGGATGCAGGCCTGGAATGGAGCGGCGCTAGCGAGTGACCCGCGCGTGCGGCTCCAGACCCTGCGAAATCAAGACCCCTGGAAGCGGGAATGATGTCGCCAGGGCAAGGGCGCGCTCTTTCGTCTGCTGGACCGCGTCAGGGTCGTTGCGCTTTTCGATGGCGTCGGCGATCAGACCGGCTACCTCGCGCATCTCGCTCGTGCCGAAGCCCCGTGTCGTGACGGCTGGCGTGCCGAGCCGGACGCCGCTGGTCCGCACGGGTGGCTCTGGGTCGAAGGGGATGCCATTCTTGTTGACGGTGATGTTGACCGCCTGAAGGGCATCCTCAGCGTCTTTGCCAGTCACGTGCAGCGGGCGCACATCCACCAGCATGAGATGGTTATCGGTGCCACCGGAGACCAGCCGCAATCCGTGATCTTGAAGCGATGTGGCGAGCGCCTGCGCGTTGTCGATCACCTGCTGCTGGTAGACTGTGAATGCCGGGTCAAGCGCCTCTTTGAAGGCCACCGCCTTCGCCGCGATGATGTGCATCAGCGGGCCGCCCTGCGTGCCGGGGAAGACGGCCTTGTCGATCTTGGCGCCCCACTCGGCGGTCGAGAGGATCAGCGCGCCGCGCGGGCCGCGCAGCGTCTTGTGGGTGGTGGTGGTGACCACATGGCAGTAGGGGACCGGGTTGGGATAGAGGCCCGCCGCCACCAGCCCGGCAACGTGCGCGATATCGGCCATCAGCAGCGCGCCGACGCTATCGGCAATCTGGCGGAAGCGCGCGAAGTCCAGTGTGCGCGAATAGGCGGAGAAGCCCGCGACGATCAGCTTGGGCTTATGCTCCTGGGCCAGCCTCTCTAGCTCATCGTAGTCAATCGTCTCGGTCTCCGGGCTGACGCCGTAGGGTACGAAGTTGTAGAACTTGCCGGAGAAATTGACTTTCGCGCCGTGGGTCAGGTGGCCGCCCTGCTTGAGATCCATGCCCAGCACGGTGTCGCCAAGCTGTATCAGCGCGAGGTATGCGGCGGCGTTGGCCTGCGCGCCAGAGTGCGGCTGGACGTTGGCGTGCTCCGCGCCGAAGAGCTGCTTCGCGCGCTCGATGGCCAGCCGCTCCGCCTCGTCCACCACCTCGCAGCCGCCATAGTAGCGCTTGCCGGGCAGCCCCTCGGCGTATTTGTTCGTCATCACGCACGACATCGTCTCGGCGACGGCGGCGCTCACGTAGTTCTCGGAGGCAATCAGCTCGATGCCGGTAAACTGGCGGTGCTCTTCGCGACGGATCAAATTGGCAATGTCGGGATCGGTCGCTTCGAGGTCGTGCATATTCATGTCACAAGCTCCCGTTTCAGATTGCTCAGGTTCGCTCAGATGCCGGGCGTCCGCGGGGGAAACCGGCGGGCGGTGAGGGGGCGCGGCGAGCCGCGCTCGTGTGTGCAGTAGTATATCATCCCGCGCATAGGAGGGGAGATAACGGACTTATCACGGATGCTTGCCAGATTCCAGATGCAGCGGAGAAGCGATGCCAGCATCGATGCGCAGGTCGTCGTCTTAATCATCTGATGGGAATGAGAAAGGCGGATACTGCTCGAAGTGTGCCACGAGTTGCGACGACGTCAGGTGTGTGAGCACAATAATTCCCACAACACCCATCACAACTCCGACGACCGCGAATCCGCGCCCCTTTAGCCGCCCATTCGATTCGCTGATAGTCACCAGCCCAACGAGGCCACTGACAAGCGCCGGGCCAGCGGCGACCCACAAGATCTCGGCAGCGGTGATGCTGAAACCCGTGGCGCATACTCCCACGGTAGTGACGAAACCGCAGACTGCGCCGACCAGCGCCCAGATGCTCCGTCGTGGGGTTGGCGTATCGCTCGCATGGGGCGCAGGCGCAAAGGGCGCGAAATCTGGCGATAATGGCTCAACTGGAGCGTGCGATGTTGTGTCACTGGGTCGCACGGGGAAAGACACAGATGGCTCCTTCTGGTACCGCGTCGCCTCGTGTCACGGAGACGAATCGATAATACAGATGAACGCCTGGCCTCATCGAGACGCAGGCGTACCCAAATGTGCTATGACAGCCGAGGTTGCGGGGAACATCAGTCTGGCAGCGTATTCAGCGCCGAGAAGAGGAAGACGAAATAGAGGATGTAGAGCGCGATAAATATGAGTGTCAGGCCAATCGAGATGAAGCCGGTCACGATGCCCGCGATGGCGAAGCCGCGCCCCTCAACCGCCCCCTGAGACTTCTTGACCTCGTTCAGGCCGATGAAACCGAAGATAATCGCCAGAATCGCCAGGACGCTCTGGAAGGTGGCAATCGAGACGGCGCCACAGATCATGCTAACGAGCGCCCAGGTACCCAGGCGCGGCGCTGGGGGCGCATACATCCAAGGATAGTAATAGCCCGGGGTGGCGTATGGATACTGGTAGGGTTCTGGATAAGCGTACGCATTCGGATTCGGGTATGGCGCGGTCGCATCGGGAGCTGGACTGGACGGCGAGCTAGGAGCGGCGCTGGACGTCGGTTCAGAAGCCATGTGGTTCTCCTGGTGAGGACGAGTCGCGGGCGCCTGTGTCCCGTACGTTGGTCAGACGCCCGCGTCGGTGGTTTGTCGCTCTCCCAGTTTACCCCTGCGGTCCAAACATTGACGCGCCTGCTCCTATCGCAACGATGATGATGAAGAAGATGATCATCAGCAGCACGAGGCCAAGCGCGATATAGCCGAGGATCAGGCCCGCCTGAGCGATGCCGCGCCCTTGCAGTGCGCCATTCGAGCGGTCAATCTCGCGGAGCGCAAGATGTCCAAAGATGATGCCGAGCAGCGGGCCAAAGCCGAAGACGCCGATGTACCCCAGCAGGGAGCAGATCAGGCTGGCGATGGCATAGCCGCTTGTCCCAGGTGCCATTGGCCCCTGGTAGTAGTTGGCAGATGGCTGGCTATATGGCTGATAGGACGGCTGCTGATAGGTCTGATACTGCTGTTGATTTGGCTGTTGTGGCGGATAGGGCGGCTGGCCCTGCCATCCATAGCCATCGGCCTGCCCCTCCGCTGGTGGCGGGTCGAGCGGTGGCGGTGGCGGCGACGAGTATGGCGATGTTTCGGGGTCGTAATATGACACGGATTATCCCTCCCTGCGGCCTTCCCCAAGGAACGCATAGCGGCATTGCATAATCATTGACTGAGCGCGAGCATACACACCCATTCTACGCATCCAGACGAGTCAAGTTGTTCTTCTTCCCGCGCAGTCGATGTATCTAGGAATTTATGGGGTCTGGATAGGCGCCGACGTGATGTTGCTCACACAATGACGCGCCAGAATAACGAACATCTTGCATTTATTCATGCAACCGTGTATCCTTGGCTCGGTATTTCCCTGCGCCATCCTCAGAATAAATACTGGGATGGTGACAAGTCCTTTCTGCCCAGCGCGGCGGCGCGGAGAGCGTCGAATGCGCGCGACGGCAGATATGCCAAATGTGCTGTGTGGCGCAGGTATCCCGAGGAGGCCCACGTACCATGTTCGAGGACAAGACCCTACAGTGTCGAGAATGCGGACAAGATTTCATCTTTACGGCTGGCGAGCAGGAGTTCTACCAGCAGAAAGGACTGCTCAACGAGCCAGGCCGCTGCCCAGATTGCCGACAGCGCCGCAAGCAGGCAATGTCCGCCAGCCGGAACGGTGGGCCTCGCGAAATGCATACCATCGTTTGCGCCGAGTGTGGCAAAGAAGACCAGGTGCCGTTCTTGCCGCGCAACGATAAGCCGGTCTATTGCAGCGATTGCTTCGAGCGGGCGCGCGTCCGGCACTAGCACCGTAGCGCAGGATGGGAGAGCACACCAGACTCCACACAGGATAGCGTGGCGCGGTGCGCTGCTCCTGTCTCGCGTTAATGTCTCGCGGCCGCGCGCGTGGCGTAGGAGCCGCTGGTTCGTCGTGACTTTGCGGCCATTCGCCCTGTTCGCTTGCCTGCCGTGGTACAATCCTGATTCGTGAAACGTCTGTTTATCCAGTAGCTCAGACAACGTTCGCCATCGGCGCGTGCCTGAAGCCGTCCCCTTGCGCCCGCCAGCGGTCATGAGGATGTTACGATACTGCTGGTTGAGAGCGCGAACGGTATCGCCGCCAGGGTATCGTATGGCGCACAAAGGAATTATGCTCGATGCGTTCAGCCGTTCCCCGTCGGCCAGACCGAGACCACGCTGGCCTGGCGACGCTCCGCCGTCCGCTTATGGCTCTCTTCACGGTCGCCTTCCTTGCCATTGCCACGACGCTGCCTGTCGCCGCGAAAGACCGTCCGCCGGGCGGCGTCCTGACTAATCCAGTTGTGCGCGCGATCGATATGTCAACGCCCGCGGTCGTGCGCATCGCCACCCTCTACAGCGCACATCTCACGCTCGCGGCCTGTGGCCTGACGGTCACACTGCCAGCATCGGGCGCGTATACCGTCGGCGGGCTGGGGTCGGGCGCCTTCGTGAGCGCGCAGGGCGATGTTCTCACTGCCGACCACGTTGTGGATATTGATCGGGCGAGCCTCGACGACGAGATGTTTGGCGTTCGGCAGGTGGGAACGGATGTCGCGTCGTTCCTCAATGCGGCCTGCCGTCCCAGCGTGCCGGTGACCGCGGACGATGTCGCCAACGGCATCGTGCAGTTCAACGGCTTCCCTTTCAGCACCAAGTACTCACCGCCGCGTGTGCTGGTCTGGCGCTCGGAAAGCTATAGCGGCGCCATCACTGGCGCGTCCTCCAGCGCGAACGCCTCCCTGCTCGCCGGGTTGATGACGGCGCCATACAAAGAGGCGCATGTTCTGGCAACCAGCTCGTTTGGCGAGGACGATCTCGCGCTGATTCATGTCGATCTGACAGACACCCCCAGCATTCAGCTCGACTCGGCGCGTCAGCTTGCCGTCGAAGATGCCCTGACGGTTATTGGATTTCCGGGTAATGGCGATTTCAATGGCGACCCGACGAACCTGCTGACCCCATCGGTGAATAACGTCACTATCAGCGCGCTCAAACGCAACGACAACGGCTCACAGCTGATCCAGGTTGGTGGCAACGTGGAGCATGGCGATAGCGGCGGCCCGGCGCTGGATACCGACGGGCATATCGTTGGTATCGTCAGCTTCGGCGGCTCCGATACGCAGGGCATCACCGCGTTTCTGCGCTCAAGCGATAACGCGATGTCGCTGCTGAATTCTGAGAACATTGATACGAAGCCCGGCACATTTCAGGCGCTCTGGCAACAGGCATTCGCGGATTATGCCGATACCACGCCAGGACACTGGCATGCGGCGGCGCGCGAGATGGACGCTCTAAGCGCGAAATACCCGGAGTTTCATGGGCTGGATCCCTACCGCGCCTATGCGGATAACGCTGCTATTGGCGAGGCGTCGTCCTCCTCGTTCTCGCTCTCTCAGTTGCCACTGCCATTACCTGTGATCGCGGCGATTGGCGCCGGTCTCGTCCTGTTGATGCTCCTGCTCATCCTGCTGGCGCTACGCAGCCTCAGCCGCAGCCGAAAGCGCAAGCGCGCGCAGACGGCTCCCGCCCCGCTTGCCGTCTGGTCGAACGCGGGGATCTCCCAGGGCTATCCCGGCGCTGGCGCTGCCTCGCCATACGCGCCAACGGCGTATAACGGTCCCGCGCAGCCCGCTCATCCGGCCAATGGGCAGTGGCCCTATGCGCAACCGCAGCAACCGTATCCGCAGGGCGAGCAATCCGCGCAGCCGCAGTCGCAGCCCTATTCCGGCTACGCGCCGTATGGTGGCGCGCCACAAGGTAGCCGGTCACATCCTGTCTCTGGGCCAGTGCCTTCCGGCCCCAGTTCATATGATAGCCCGCGATCCGGGTCGTGGCAGGATGGCAATTCCAGCGCGCGCTGCGTCAACGGACATCCGATGCAGGCGAACGCGGTGCGGTGCGCGGTCTGTGGCGCCGAGCGCGACCAGTCGAACCTGTCGGCGACGCGCGATGCCAGCAGTGTGCCACCTTGGGCGCAAAATCGCTAAGGAAGCGGCTCTTGTGGCTCAGCGAAGCGCCTCACTACAATGCATTGTGGTGTGCGGCTGAGTCACAGGGAGAGCGCCGATGAAATGCGCGAGGATGCTACAGCGGGCAGGAATAGCGGCGTTACTGCTGGCTCTGTGTGCGCTAGCGCTGGCAGCCTGTGGCGAGGCAAGTAGCGCACGGCGTGCAACTCCCAAGGCGACGCCCACGGCCACGCCGTCGATGGTCTACGTCGCCCTGGGCGCGTCGGATGCGGTCGGCGTCGGCGCCAGCGATCCCAGCACGACGGCCT
Organism: Ktedonobacterales bacterium; assembly: GCA_025928125.1. Lineage (GTDB taxonomy): Bacteria > Chloroflexota > Ktedonobacteria > Ktedonobacterales > JADMIN01 > DAHUXT01. The sequence goes on along the minus strand of JAICKD010000026.1, from coordinate 1,674 downwards.
ATGTGCCGCGGCTGATTGCGCGTCTGCCCGCCCATGCCTTCGCGCTGAACCTCGGCGTCAATGGCTATACCGTCAAGCAGGCGCTGGCCGAGGAATTGCCCCAGGCGCTCGCGGCGCACCCGACCCTGGTGACGATCTGGATGGTCGGCAACGATTTTCGCCAGTGTACGCCGCTGGCAGACTATCAGCGCGATCTCGACTCCCTGCTCGGCCAGCTACAGTCACAGACGCATGCCCAGGTCTTCGTCGCCAACGCGCCGGATATGAGCCTGCTCCCGGCGATTCGCGATGGTTCCCCCGGACTCGGCGCGTGCCTCCGGGGGCTGAATCCGGCGCAAATCCGCGCCGTCGCTGCCCAGTGGAATACGGTCATTGATGGAGTAGTGGCGAAGCATCATCAGGTGTTGGTGGACCTCTTCCATTCCGACCTGGCGGCGCATCCCGATTATATCGCCAGCGACGGCTTCCATCCCTCGGATAGCGGCTATCGCGTGCTAGCCGACCTCTTCTGGGCGCAGATCACGGCGCACCACGCCGTCCCTGGCACATAGGATGAGTAGCCCGCGCCTCACAGGCCGTAGGCGGTAAGCTTACCGTTTTCGTCGGGGATATAGAGGCGCCCATTGACGACGATTGGGCTTTCCCAGTGGATGCCGCCGATGCTTCCGCCAGCACTGGTGGCCGCGCTTGACCAGAGGCGCTGGCCGGTATGCGGGACGAGCGCGACGACGGCGCCAGTGGTCGCCGCGAACAGCACACCGCCCGCCAGCACGGGCGTTGTGAAGTTCGTCCCATTGTGCCAGACCCCATGCAGCGTTACACGCCCAGCGCTGTCGCTCGTCACCTGATAGGTCGCCATGCCGCAGGTTCCGGCGAGGGTGACCCAGACGGTATTGCCCTCTTTCCAGCTCACCGGATGCGTGAAGAGTTGGCAGCCCGGCCAGTCGAGCAGCGCCAGTTCGCCGCCGAGATGGCCTGGCCCGCCCTGTCCGCTCATATTGTCGCGATTGATGAGCCGCAACTTCTGGTCTTTGCCGCCTTGAATCAACAGATGCGGCGTGCGGCTATTAGGGATATCTGGCAGGATGCCCGCTGTCGTGCTGCCCAGGTCGGCGTCGGTCTCATTGAGCGTTTGCTGGTTCGTCGGCGTATAGCTGTCGAGCACGCGCAGACCATCGGCGCTGAGCTTGATGACGCTATCGCCCCAGTCGGTGCGGCCATTGAAGTTGCCGTTGCCCGTGGTGACGTAAATGTCGCCGGTTCCCGGCTCGATGACGGCGCCGCCACGCGCCCAGATGCCCGACTGGTTGGCTGCGCACTCGCCGTCGTTCAACACATGTGGCTTATCGGAGCAGAGGCTATTGAAGACCTGTTCCGCGCCGGTATCCAGCCGCACGCCGACAACGTGACCCTGATAGGGTGGCGCGTCGCCAGGATAGCCCGCGGTGGTCACGTAGACGCGGCCGTTGCCGATATTGAGCGGCGATGACTCCTTCTCGGTGTTTGGCATCGTCGTGATGCGAATCGGCCAGCCGCCGCTAGTCACTTCGGCTCCGGTGACGGCGTTGAACTTGCGCAGCGTGCCATCCAGCCCGTAGCTGTAGACGTAGGCGCGCGAGGGGTCAATCGCGGGCGAGGAGGTGGTATAGCGCACGCCCTTATTCTGCACGCTCC
>JAICKD010000041.1 GCA_025928125.1 Ktedonobacterales bacterium | reverse complement strand
GGGCAATCGCCGTTGCGGTCGGCGCGCTGTTCTGGGCGGGGCCATGCCCTGTCTGTGAGAAGAGGGCGAAGAGCGTGGCCGCCAGCCCCACCAGCAGCAGCGCTGCCGCCACCGCCGCGATACCGGTGAGCCGACCGGGACGGTGCTGTGGGCGGTTGGGCGGCTCAGCGAGCGGGGTCGTTGGCGCGAAGCCAGTGGACGGCTGTGTCGACGGATCCTGCGTATCGATAGTATTCACGATGTTCTCCATAGTGAGAAAAGGTGGCGTACCCGGTGACAACTCGCCAAAATGACGTCGCAGAGCGCCATCCACAATCACGTGGGCAGCGTACTCACGCGCGCACCACGCGCAGGTATTCAGGTGCTCACGAGCGCGGGCAGCTTCTTCAGGGCTGAGGTCATAGGAATCGAGCAGCGGGAGGAGCGGCGCGATGGTTGCGCAGTCCGGGCCTGGCCGAACAGGTTGCGGCTCTATGGTAGTCATCGCGGGTCCTCCCCCTGTGTGCGGTTCTGGTCGAAATAAGAGATGCGCAGCCGCTGCTTGGCGCGGGTCAGCCGTTTCTTCGCTGCCGCGAGTGAGATGTCGAGTATCACGGCAATCTCGGTCGAGGTTAGGCCCCACGCAGCGTGTAGCAGCACACAGGCGGCGTCTTCAATCGAAAGCTGTTGCAGCGCGTCACGCAACGCCTCACGCTCAACGATCTGGTCATCGAACGGCTGTGGCTCGCCGTCCCAGGGGAGCAGCGTCTCCATCGAAGGCTCAAGCGGTTGCCAGGCAATGACTTTTCCGCGCCGAAACGCCGAAACCGCGCGACGATAGGCCACGTGGAAGAGCCAGCGCCGTACCCCGTCAGGATCAATGGCAGCGCCTGTGAACGGCGGAGTACCCTGGCGCGCGTGTTTCCATGCGTCTACAAACACATCCTGGACGATGTCGCGCGCCTGCTCCTCGTCTCGTACCAACCCTCGGACGAAGCCAACCAGTGGCCATTGCAGCGTACTAAGCGCCTGGGCAAAGGCTTCCGTGGGATGCGGATCAGAGGCGATGACATCATGCATGCGACTCTCCCGTTGACGGCATATTCTACTCCGAGTAACCGGTTACACTCTGCTATCGCGCGGGCGTAACATGGGTGGACATTCCACGCCCTGATACATGCTGTAATAGCTTGCCCAAAAACGCTAAGGGCTTGCTGGTGAGTAGGACAGATACATCCCACAGCAAGCCCCGGAAATATTCGATTGGGGTCACGACGAACGCCGTTCGGTTCAAACGCTGCTACGGCGCGCAGACGTATTTGCCCGTGGTATCGCTGGTGGGAATCTGGCTCAGCAGCGCCGGTTTAGTACAGTTGCTGCCAGTCCACTTCACTGCCGCGCTATCGAAGATCGTCGGCTGCATCGTGGAGATCGGCGCGGATGTGACGGCGTCGTAGTTCAGCCCAAAGGCGAAGGTATATGTTCCCGGCGCGGTCGGTGGCGTCATCCTGAGAGCAATGAAGAGCATCTGGCCGGGGCCGAGGCTCACCGGCAATGGCGGCGCGTTTCCAATGTTACTGCCATCCTGGGTCGCCGTTACCTGCGCCCCTGCTGTCGCGTTCGCCGCGAAGTCCGCCCGGAGCCACTCATCGGCGGCAAGTCCTCCGCCGCAGCCACCGCCAGCCACACCGTTTGGCCGCTGATAGTATGAGTCGCAGAACAGGTAGGTGTTGAGGGGTCCGCTATAGGTCGAGAACGCCGCGATACGAACGGTGAGACTTCGAATCACGTGACTGGTTGTGTTCGAGGTGTTACAGACCGTCAGGTCGTACCAGGGCTCTGGGTTGACTGGAGGGTTCGGCGGATTGGGTAGGTTATCGGGCAGTTGATAGGGCTTCGCCTGATCGAGATTGGCCGGGAGTTTATTCGCTGGATAGGCATTCGCGAAATCGACCTTACTCACCTTCAGGTCGCCTATGGACACGTAGCTGGTCCGGCCAGACGTATCAGTGCTGCATGGGTGGCCAGAGTTCACAACGCCAACGGTCGTGTTCTGCGTCGGTTGTGGTGTCGCGGTCGGCTGGGCTGTCGCGGTGGGCTGCGTCGTCGCGGTGGGCGCGCCATTGTGCGCCGGGCCGCTGGATGGCCGCCCGAACACGGCGAAGAGTGTCGCCGCCAGGCCGATCAGCAGCAGAGCCGCGATGGTCGCCAGCACCGGGCGCGTGCGATTACTATGGGAATCGCGCGGCGGACGATAGCCTCTCTGTGGTATGGTTGGCATCTCATACGTTGTCTCGTCTGGATCATTGTACATGGAATAATCTCTCCGACCTTCCCAGGACGCCTGGGACTGATGATGATTCATCCGCGCGGGGGGCATCGCTGGAACACGCGCGACGGCTATTCGCACGAGGTCATCGGCGGCGGGCGCAGTCCGTGCGAAACGGCCCATATAGGTGTAGAGCGCGGCATCCAGCCGGTCATAGTCCGCCAGTTGCGCCCGGCAGTAGTCGCAGGTGGCGAGATGGGCGCGCAGAGCTACATCCTCGGCACGGGTGAGCGTTCCCTGCCGGAACTGCGGCAATAGCTCCGCGAACCTGGCGCAGTCAGGGCCGGACGGATGCCGCATGTTAAAGGTGTTCATGACCGACCTCCCGGATTGGAGGCGTTTTGCGCCAGATAGGCGGAGAGCAGGCGGCGCTTGGCCCGGCCGATGCGTTTGCCCATCGCCGTCGCGGATGAGCCGATGATTGCGGCAGCTTCCTGGGCGGTGAATCCCTGGACGACCATCAACAGCAAGCAGGCGCTATCTTCCGGGGTGAGGATGGCCAGCGCGCGTTGCATGGCCTCACTCTCGGCCACTAGCTCCTCGAACGAGGAGGATGCGTGGTCCATCGGAAGCCGCTCGAAATCCAGCAGGTCATGGAGCGATTCCCAGCGAATCAGCCGCCCGCGCCGCAGACTATCCACCGCCCGCCGATAGGCGACCCGATAGAGCCAGCGCCGTATTTCCGCCTCATCGCCGTTGGCCAGCAGCGGCGGCGAACCTTGCAGCGCCGCGCTCCACGCCGCGATGAACGTGTCTTGCAGCAGGTCGCGCGCAAGCTCCGGATCATGCACGAGGCCGCAGAGAAACACGTGTAACGGCTGGGTGTAGCGCCGCGCCAGCGCGGTGAATGCATCGAGCGAGAGATTGCTCACAAGCTCCACAGAGACTACTTTCTGCCGTGATGACGAGAAGCGCCTGCCTTCTCTCTCAGTACTTCCATCGAACGAGGCGTCCGGTTTTTGACAGGTCACGGTGAAAAACGGCCAAGAATGATGCGCGCCTGGCGCGATACAATCCCATTGCGTAGGTAGAACGGCTGAGCGCGGTGAGAAGCAGCGGGCCGGAGACAGGGCGAGGAGGCGTGCCGGGAATGGCTAATCGTGGCGAGTACGCGGTGCTGTGGGACGTTGACGGCGTCTTGATCGATAGCGGCGAGCAGCACCGCCGCGCCTGGGAGCAACTGGCGCGCGAGGAGAGCCTGCCCTATAGCGACGCCGCCTTCTGGGCTACCTTCGGCATGCGCAACAGCGACATCTTCCCGCGTATGTTCGGCATCTCCGGCCCGCCGGAGCGCATCGTCGCGCTTGGCGACCGCAAGGAGGCTATCTACCGCGCGCTGCTGGCTGAGGAGGCGGTAGCGCTCCCCGGCGCAAAAGAGCTGATGGCGGCGCTGCACGCGGCAGGCTACCGGCAGGCGCTCGGCTCATCGGCGCCGCCCGCCAACCTGGAGGCGATCATCCAGCTACTCGGTATCGCGTCGTATCTCGATGCAATCGTCTCGGGCGAGCAGGTGGCCCACGGCAAGCCCGCGCCCGACATCTTCCTCGCCGGAGCGGAACGTCTGGGAGTCGCGCCCGCGCACTGTCTCGTCATCGAAGACGCGCCCGCCGGGGTTGCCGCCGCCCATGCTGGCGGGATGCGCTGCCTGGCGGTGCGCCGCGCGGGCCAGCCCGACGCGCCCAACCTCGGCGCCGCCGACGCGCTGGTCGACTCACTGGAGCACGCCAGCATCGCGCTGGTGGACCAACTGCTGGGAATTGCCACGCCTTGACCTCACCTCTACTTCGCCAACATTACGGGAGATACAAATACTCGCAACGCTGTAACGCTCGTCGTAGCGGTTGCGGAACGATGGCTGGCTATGCTGAGGGTGACAAAGTGAAGAGGAGAACACAAACATTGAGTTGAGCGAGGAGGTTTCCGATGCAAACGCTCATTTCCACCCCACCCGAAGCGGCTCAGCCGATCACATCCGCCTCTGTTCCCGTAGCGTCGCAGACTATCGCCGCGATTCCAGTTCGCAGCCGCACGGCCAGGGCGCATGTTGTCATTGCGCGCATTCTGCTCGGCGGCGTCACGCTACAAATCTTCTTCGCCGGGCTGGGCGTCTTCGGCGTTTCGAGCTTCCTGCCACACATGATTCTGGGGACGCTAGTCATCCTTGGCTCGCTGGCGCTGCCGCTGGTCGCCTGGCGCGGCCACCTGGGAGCAACGCTTCAGCGCCGTTCATGGCTCGTCTTCGGCCTGATGATTCTCCAGGGGCTGCTGATCGACGCTGGCCGCATCGTCCCGCTCGTCGCGGCGTTCCATCCGGTGAACGCGATGCTGCTAGTCTTGCTCGTCGCCAGCATGGCGCGCATCACGCGCGACCGTAATCTAGCCTAGACTCTGGCTCCCCCTCTCCTGTGGGAGAGGGGGATGGGGGGTGAGGTCCAGCAGCGTCCACGCCAGCGCCAGCGGCTCCTGCCGCACCCGCACTCCAGGGATCTGCGCCAGCAGCGCGATGACCCACGCCGCGCCCGCCGATCCCAGGCCCAACGCGAGCAGCGCCGACTCATCTAGCATCGCGCCCGTGCAGAGCGATTGCCACGCGGCGGCGAGCACCTCGGCGGGAATCGCGATCTCGCGCGCCATCTGGCCATCGCGCGCTGGGGAATACCAGACGACCACCTCATGCGCGCTGGCATAGAGCACATCGAAGCCGCCCGCGCCCATCGGCGGCGCGCACGGTTCGGCCAGCGTCCGCAGATACCGCAGGATGCTCTCGAATTCGGGCGTGATAGAAACCGCCGCCGCTGGCGTCTCGTCCATCATCGGCGCACATTCTCCGCGCGTACGCTGTTATCGGAAAAGCTCCGAGACCGAGCGCCCTTCGTGAATGCGCGCAATGGCCCCAGCAAATAGCTGCGCGACGGAGCACTGCGCAATCTGGGGGATGCGCTTCTCTGGCAGTAATGGAACGGTATCGGTAATCACAAGCTTCTTGATTTCGGAATGCTGGATATTCTGGATGGCTGGCCCGGAGAGAACGCCGTGTACCGCCGCAGCGTAGATGTCGCGGGCGCCGCTCTCGCGCACCACCTGCGCCGCCTGAATCATCGATCCTGCCGTGCCGATCTCGTCGTCCACGATGATGGCATTCTGCCCCTCCACGCTGCCGATCAGGCCCAGGCTCTCCACCCCGCCCGCATTGTTGGTGCGGCGTTTCTCGATGATCGCCAGTGGGGCATTCAAGTCCTCGGCAAAGTTGCGCGCCTTCTTGGCGAAGCCGGTGTCGGTGGCGACGACCGTAAAATCGGTGAGTTTCAACGAGCGGACGTAGTTGACGAGAATAGGCTCTGCCGTCAACTCATCCACCGGGATGTTGAAGAAGCCCTGGATCTGACCCGCGTGCAGGTCCATCGTCAGCACGCGATTCGCGCCCGCGACGGTGATGCAGTCGGCGATCAGGCGCGCCGTGATGGGGACGCGCGGCTGGTCCTTCTTGTCGGTGCGGCCGTAGGCATAGTAGGGGATCACCGCCGTGACACGCTGGGCCGAGGCGCGCCGGAGCGCGTCTAGCATGATGAGCACCTCCATGATAGAGGCGTTCACTGGCGTGCTAAACGGCTGGACGAGGAATACATCCTTGCCGCGGACGTTCTCATTGATCTTGACGAAGATATTCTCGTTATCGAACTCGAAGACCTCGGCATTGCCCAATGGGATACCCAGGTGCGTGCAGATATCCTCTGCCAGTTGCTGATGCGCTCGCCCCGTGAAGACAGCCAGTTCGCTCATCTTCCCCTCAACCTCGTTGTCCTAGTCGTCCTAGTCGTCCAAATCGTCGTACGAGCGTGTGCGCTGGCCTGGAGGTTCTGAGCTGGCCCACGCACGCACGAACAGCCTGCGCCACCTGAAGTATAACACGACGACACCGTCCTCTTGCACACGCATAGCCTGTGTAGCACAGTGCAATGGGACTCGTGTGAAATGCTCTGGCGGGAATCGTGCTCTGGTGCTACAATTGGCCGCTATACAGCTAACAGGCATTCGATATGGTACGGCGTGCTTTCGTAGCGCCGCATAACACTTTCCAGGCACTCAACATGGAAGATGTGGGGGATCAAATGATGAACGTACTGGCGGTAACTGGCCGACGTATTGACGCAGACGATGCGGATCAGGTGCGCTTTTCCCTCATGCATGTGCCAGATGTACACCAGGCGATTACATCTGCGATGCGCATGATGCGGATAGAGGCGGTGGTTTGCTCTGCCGCCTGTGGCGCCGATTTGCTGGCGCTCAACGCTGCCAGTGAATTGGGCATCCCAGCCTGGATTGTGTTGCCTTTCGACCGCGAGCGCTTTCGCGAGACCTCTGTGGTTGATCGTCCCGGTGATTGGGGGCCAATCTTTGACCGGCATTTGGACGAAGCTGAGCGACATAATGCTGTGCGCCTGATAGGCCCCGTGGATGACGAGCTTGAGGCTTATAGACTGACGCTAGATGCGATTCTCGATCTCGCCACAACGTTAGCCAATCGTGATGAGAGTGAGTCCCCGACGAGGCCCACAGGGCAGATTGCCGCCCTGGTGGTATGGGACGGAGCGTCACGCGGTCCCGACGACTTCACCGCCGCGTTCATCGAAGTGGCGCGCCAGCGTGGCATCCTGACCCGTCAACTTATGATCCGATGATAACGGCTCCGTCTGCAAATCTTCGCTCTCTCAGAGCGTCAGCGCCAGATTGTTAATGATAAGATGTCAGCGCAGATCCAGACCGAAGCTGATAAACCTATCGGCCTGGGCAATCCACATTACTGGTTATCACTGATTGCGCAGGATGGTGAACCAGTTGAGTTGCTCCCCGGTCGCCACTTTCTGGCCCAGATTCAGCCCCGCCAGCACCTCGTAATGCCTTCCGTCGGTCAGCCCGAGCACCACCGGCTGCGCTGTCCATCTGCCCTTCACCAGCGCCAGCACATAGGCGGGCGCCGGATTATCCTGCGAGTAGTCCGTGCCGGAGTTCTGCAACTGGGTGAGCATCTGCCGCGCCTCGGCGAGCGCCTTGGTTGCCGCCGCCTTGCTGATGAGCGTGGAGTGTTTCGAGTCGGCGGCGTAATGCGCGTAGGCCACGGCGCTATTGGGAATGAGTTTCACCGCGAATCGCTGCGCCGTCAGCACGGTCATCTTCGCCGTCATGCCGGGCAGCAGCGCCTGACCCGTTGTTTTTGCCGTCCCAGTGTTCACCGACTGGCCGTCGACATCCACCGTCATCGGGTAGAGCACGGCATCGTGGGATGCCTGCCCAAACGGCGAGACGCCACTCACCGAGCCGCTGAAGACGCGATTCTTGAACGATGGCACCGTGAAACGCACCGCGTCCTGCGGCAGCACCACTCCCACCTGCGACTCGTTCACCGTCGCCGAGATTTGCAGCGCGTTGAGATCAGCGATCTGGATGAACGACGCGGCGCTACTCTTGGCGCCGCCGCTGGTCTGACCCACCACGCCATTGATCGCCGCGATGGTCCCACCATGCGGCGCCTTGAGGGTGGCGGCGGCAAGATTGTCCTGTGCGCCCTGCAGCGCCGCCTTGGCTGAGTTGTATTGCGCCTGCGCCGTGTCGGTCTGCTGCTGGGCCTGCGCGTTCATGCTGTCGGCGCTGGCGAGCGCGGCGGCGTACTGGCTTCTGGCCTGGGCGACACAGTTGGGCGGCGGAGTCGAGATACGGTTGCATTGCGCAATCGCCGCCTGCTCAGTCGTATAGGCGCTGTCCGTCATGGCATTGGCGGACGTCTGGACCTTGTCCTGGTGGGTCTGCGCGCTGGAAAGCGCCGCCGACGCGCCATCGACGGCCACCTGCGCCTGTGTCACCGCATCCTGCAGCAGCGTAGTATTGAGTTGCGCGAGGGTATCGCCCTGCGCGACCTGCTGCCCTACCGTCACATTGATCTGAGCGACCGTCCCCGTCACCGCGAAATCAGCGCCGTAGACAGCGCTCCGTAGCGTCCCGGTCGTCTGGAACGAGAGCACCATGTTGCCCTGCGTCACCACGCCAACCGTCAGATAGGGCTGGCGCGAACGGACGATGATGGCGAATGTAGTAAAGAGAATCAGCGCAAGCAACACCACCGAGAGCACAGGAATGAGCCAGCGCCGACGCTCCCAGAAAAGCCTGTTAAACCCACGGAATCCATCCATAGATGTCACCGAATAGCCTGTCTCGGTCACAGGATCGACGTAGCTGTCAGGCATCGTCGTCTCGGCGACACTGGGTCCGTCTGTGAAGGGTATGTGTGGCGAATCTCCCATGATGCTCTCTATCCCTTCGAGGCGCGCGAGCGCTCCATGGCTGGAGCATCTTTCACGCGCCGCATCAGCGATACACTCTGATGTATATGGACGAGTTGCGCGCCACGGCGTCACCAGATGGCCACAGCATATCGTTCCAATGAACCGTGAACCGCCCGGCGCCGCGCCCGATAGACTTTCGCATTCAGCCAGACGCGGATAGTATAACCGCAGTTGTCACGTTTCTCAAACGTTCGTTCCGGGTTACTGGTTCCAGCTGAACTATAGCGGCGAATATCGTTGTGGCGCCTCCGTCTCGCTTGACACGCCGCCTGCTGCGCCGTAGACTGCGATGCGCCATGCGATAGCCGCTGGCAGGGAAAGTGAGCGCTGGCGATGGCTGCGGAAGAGTCCACAAACCCCGCGCGGAACTGCTTTCTCTGCCCATGGGAAATGCAGCGCGCGACTCCTTGCGACGTGGCCAGCGTCTCCGGCGAGCTACGCGACGCGACATTTGACCTCAAACTGCGCCAGCTGGAGCTAACCCTTCGCGGCGAACGTGGCGAGACCGTACTGGTGCGGTGTGAGGAGCAGGGGCGAGCCCTCTGGCGCGAACTATCAGCCTATCCGCCGGACCGCTGGCAGGGGTTGCGCCTGACCATCCATCACCTCGCTCGCACCGCCACAGCCGAGACGCTGCGGCTGCTGCCCGCTGGCGTGATCGTGCTGGAACCCGACCTGCTGCTCAATATCACCGATATCAACAACGCCGAATACTGCGTGCGCCAGTATCCGCTACGCCGGATGGCGCCCTCGCCGCCGAGCGCGGCCTCACTCCGTGGGACGCTGGTGCATACCGCCTTTAAAGAACTGCTCAAAGGCGGCGATGAACCGATCGAGGTCTACCTCCAACGCGCCCTGGATGCGGCGCAGGTGGAGCTGGCGCTGCGGCAGATCAGCGAGCCGGAGATGGCCGCCGAGGCCGCGCCCCATGTGCGCGCGCTGGCCGCGTGGTACGCCCAGAGCCGCCAGAATCTCTGGCGCACCGCTCCCGACATCCGCGCCGAGACGTTTCTGCTGGCGCCGGAGGTTGGCCTGAAGGGGCGGCTCGATGTCTTGCTGCAAGACCCTCACGGCGGGTCGCTGCTCGAGTTGAAGACCGGCAACGTCCGCGCGTCGCTGCCCAAACGCGAGCATCGCTGGCAGGTGCATGGCTACCAGACGCTACTGGCCGCGCGCTTCCCGGGGCGGCAGGATGGCCCCGGCGCGACGCTGCTTTACAGCGGAACGCCCGGACGCGCCGACGCCTACATGATCCCCTTCGTCCACCGCGATCTGCAACGGGTGATGGAGCTTCGCAACGCGCTGGCGCTCGTCCACGCGACCGGCGCCGTGCCGCCACCACCTTCCGCGCTCAAGTGCGCGCGCTGCATGGTGCGACAGGACTGCCTTCGCGCCTCGGCGTTACTTGGCTGGCAGCCGCCCGACCTGCCCGACGTGCTGGAACCGATGGACCGGGACGACGCCACGATGTTCGCGGAGATGTACGATCTGCTGCGGCAGGAGGCGCGCGCCGCCGAGGTCGACGGCAGCGCGCTCTGGCGAACGACGCGCGATGAGCGGATGCGGCGTGGCGTGGCGCTGGGCGACCTACGGCTGGTGGGCGAGCCGCGCCAGACGGCCAAAGGCGAGTGGGAATATACCCTAGAAGGCGTGCAAGGCTCCGATCTCCGTGAGGGCGACGCCGTGCTGGTGAGCGAGGGCGATCCGGTGCGCGGCGCGGTGGTCAGCGGCACGATTCTGCGCATCGAGGCGCAACGTGTCATCGTCTGGACGCCAGAGCGTATCGCCAACCCGACCCTGCTCGACCGCTACGAGAGCGACATCGTCCATGATCGCACTGTGCGCAACCTCTGGCGCTGGCTGCGTGGCGCGCCCCACCTGCGCGAGCTGGTCCGCGGCGCACTCGCGCCCACCTTCGACGAGTCCGCCGCGGCGACAATGCAGGAGGCGTTGCCTGCCAGCCTCAACGCCGAGCAGCGGCAGGCGGTGGTCCGCGCGCTGGCCGCCCGCGACTACCTGCTGATTCAGGGGCCGCCGGGTACCGGGAAAACGAGCGTTGTCGCCGAGATTGCCCGTCGCGCGATGCAACGCGGCGAGCGGGTGCTGATCGGCGCGTTTACCAACCAGGCGGTGGATACCGTTCTGCGGCGGCTGCTGGCCGATGGCTGGGGCGACTTCGTCCGGCTAGGCCACGAGCTAAGCGTTGCGCCGGAGATACAGGGGCATCGGCTGGTGGCGCGAGCGCGGGCGCTGGCCGGAGAAGGGGCTGAATTGACGCCAGCGCGCATCCGCGAGACGTTGCGCACCGCGCCGCTGGTGGCCGCGACGACGGCGACATGGTCATCCGAGAGCTATGACGATATCGGCGAGCCGCTGCTCTTCGATCTGGCCATCCTGGACGAAGCGACTCAGCTGACGCTGCCCACGACGCTCGGCGCGCTCCGGTTCGCGCGGCGCTTTGTGCTGGTGGGAGATGATCGCCAGCTGCCGCCGCTGGTGCGCAGCGAGACGGCGACAGCGGGTGGCCTGAAACGCTCG
>JAICKD010000447.1 GCA_025928125.1 Ktedonobacterales bacterium | reverse complement strand
GTTCCTCGGCCTCAACCTGGGAGACGCGCATGTCATCCGTAATGCGGGCGGACGTATCAGCCCAGACGCGCTGCGCTCGCTGGTAATCTCTGAGGAGTTATTGGGGACTGACACAATCCTGGTCATTCACCATACCGATTGCGGCATGCTCACGTTCGGCAATGAGCAGTTGCGCGAGAAGGTTGGACACGACCTCGGCGCGGCGGCGCGGCAGGCGGCAGATCAGATTGACTTTCTGCCATTCACCGATCTCGCCGCCAGTGTGCGAGCGGATGTGGAGACCATTAAGAGTTCGCCGCTGATTCCGCAAAACATCCCGGTATTTGGTCTGATCTACGATGTACGGACGGGCAAGCTCGAAACGATCGAGTAGGCGGGACATACCAATCTGTATCCCAGGGCCTCTTGTATCTTCGCAAGGGGCCTTCGTGTTGCCAATCCATACGAAGAGGACGCTTCCCTGTGACCTCCTGCTCCTGCTCCTGGGCATGGCGTCGTGGCCGTGAGACAGCGTGAGACAGCGCGAAGCGGCCCGGTGGCCGGAGATCATACGCGGACGTATCACCGGGATGGTATAGTTGCCAGCAGAGAACGCCAATATCAGGCTCAGGAACGAAGGAGTCGCATATGCTAACATTGCCGCTGACCCCCGACGAACTGCTGACCACGACCCGCTCTGTGCGCAAGCGGCTCGACTTCTCGCGGCCGGTTGAGCCAGAGATCATTCGCGAGTGCCTTGAAATAGCCTTGCAGGCGCCCAATGGCGGCAACCGCCAGCCGTGGAGCTTCGTCGTCGTGACCGACGCGGCCAAACGCGCGGCGCTGGGCGATATCTATCGGCGCGGCTGGGCGCTCTACAAGGGGCTACCCATCAACGCGCCCGACCGCCTCTCGCCCGATCCGCAGCGCGCGGCGACCCAGCTACGCATCCTCAGTTCCGCCGACTATCTCGCCGAGCACATGCACGAAGCGCCAGCGCTGCTGATTCCGTGCTTCAAGGGGCGAGTCGATAGTCAGCCGAGCGTGGCGCAGTCGGGCGCGTGGGGCTCCATCCTGCCCGCCACCTGGAGCTTCATGCTGGCGGCGCGCGCGCGTGGCCTGGGAACCTCGCTGACGACGGTGCATCTCTTCTTCGAGCAGGACGCCGCCGCCGTACTTGGTATCCCCTTCGACAAGATTACCCAGACGGCGCTCATCCCCGTCGCCTATTCGCTAGGGACTGACTTCGCGCCCGCGCCTCGCCAGCCGCTGGATGACGTGCTGCACTGGGACGGCTGGTGACTCATGTCGTGCTCATCGCACATTGGCGCTATTTGAGAATAATAAGGTGTCCGCCGACACTATTGGGATGGTAAAATGCGGGAGCTAAAGCTGTGCCGCCTCCAGCATTATCTCGCTACAGAAAGTCGCCAAAGGATTATCACCTATGAATACATCGCATCCCGACATCGTTATCACGGATCCTGATGGCAATCCTGTAGCATCCGTTGAGGTAAAGAATCGTCAGAACTTATCTGCGGATACAGCAACGATTCTGCGGCGCAATCTCATCGTGCATGGCTTCACATTGCCGACCCAGTACTATCTACTGCTCTCGCAGGACAATGGCTATCTGTGGAAAGATGTGCGGCTTGATGAGGCCTACATTCCGCCAACGTACCAATTGCCGATGGGCAACGTGATAACTCGCTATTTGCATTCAGAGCCAGCAAGGAGACTCAGCGGCCCTGAGCTCGAATTGGTCATTTTGAACTGGCTGACTGAACTCACATTAGAGCAGCCTCGCACTGATGAGGAACCAGAGCATACCCTACAAGTGGCAGGCTTCATCGATGCTATCCAAGGCGGAAAAGTGGTTGCCGAGGCGGTGGTATGATTGTTTATGTCGAATCCAACTTTTTGCTTGAAATCGTTCTCGGACAGGAACAAGCCACAAGCGCCGAGGCCCTGCTAGACCTCGCGGAGCACAGAGGAATTGATCTAGTTCTTCCTAGCTTTGCTTTTGCCGAGCCATTTGCCACCGTGACACAGCGCGAGCGAACGCGGAGGAAGCTGGGCCTTGATATTTCGGGAATTCTCAGAGACTTGAAACGGTCGGCGCCGTACTACAGTGAGGCAGCAATAGTCGAAAGCGCCATAGCGGGACTCGCAAGCATCGCTGGCCGCGAGTACGCCAAGCTGAACGATACTTCCCAGCGTTTGCTTGCTGCCGCGCAGTTGAGGGATATTGATAGCAACATATTTGCTCAGGCATTGGCCTATCAGACCCGCTTCGGATTATCGCCACAGGACAGTATTGTCTATGCGGTAGTAGTCAGCGATTTGCAGCGAAGGCTACCCGACCCTAAATGTTTCATCACCAAAAATAGCAGAGATTTTGATGATCCTGACATTGTGACCGAACTTCAGCGATACAACTGCCGTTTGTTCTTCAGCTTCGAGGATGGATTGCGCTTCTGCACGCCATGAGATGAGTTTCAGCCTGGGTATGTCACAGCGAACGGACGCGGCGCGTGTTAGCACTAGAGTTGCGTGCGGCAGGATAGCATGTGGCGGGAGGAAGCGGATTGAGCCTTGTCTGGCACGGAAAAACACGCGGGCGGCGGCCATCCTGGTTGGCGCTGCTGGCGGCGCGCGCCTTTGCCTTGCGTACCAGACGGCAGGATGACGACGCGGAGGAAAGCGATACCACCGCCTCCATTGCCTCACCTGGTCAATCCACAGCGCCATCAGCACAGGCTGTTTCCTTCCCAGGGCCGAGCGGCGGCCAGGATGCCGCCTTCGACGCTTTCTTCGCCCAGTATGAGCGCCCGCTCTATGGCTACCTGCGGCGGATGCTGCCATCCCATGACGCGGCGCTGGATGTCGCGCAGGAGGCGTTCTTTCGCGCCTGGCAGCGATTCGACGTGATCGGCGGCTACGACCGGCCGCAGGCATGGCTCTTTCGCATTGCGACCAATCTCGCGCTTGATATCTTGAGGCGACGCCAGCCTATCACTCTATCGCGCATCTTCGGTGGCCACGACGACGCCACAGCAGACGACATCACCAATGATGACGCCATTCCCGCGCTGATGGATCCCCACGACATGGAGCGTTCGCTGGCCGAGCGCGACCTGGTGAATCGAGCGCTGCTGCGGCTGCCAGAACGCCAGCGCGCGGTGGTCCTGCTTTGGGCGGCGCACGGGCTGACCACCAGCGAGATCGCGGAGATCTTCGAGACAACAGATGTCAACGTGCGCCAGATGCTCAGCCGGGGCCGCGCGCGCTTTCGCGAACTCTACGACCAGGCGCAAGGAAGCAGCTAGGTGGCGAATCACGCGCAATGTGTCACACGGACAATGCGCGCCACGTGTAGAACGGTAGAGTCGTTGCGCAACGGCACAATCGGTTATCAGGAGTTGTTGTGGACAGGCATCGGGGCCAGGGGGCCGAACGAAACGAGACGGGCAAGATAGGCGAGATGGGCGGGTGCGCGGCATTCGGGTCGCTGCTCGAAGCGTACTATCACCACGCGCTGGAGCCGCACGCGGCACGAACGGTGGCCGAACACGCCACCGGATGCACCGCATGCAGTGCAGCGCTGAAACGCTTCGCGGCCACGGACCAGTTGATCGCGGATGCGCCCATGCCCGCGCCGGGGCCAGAGCTGCGCCAGCGACTGGCAGCACGGATCGCGACAGCGCGCACCTATCGCTCGGATCGCTTACCTGACTTCGCCTCCCCGCTGCCTGCTGAGAGGACGACCGTTGTGTACGATACGAATGACGCAAACGATCTACGAGAAATACGGCCTGAAATATCGCCGCGCGCGGGGAAGGGCGTACAGCGCATGCGC
>JAICKD010000711.1 GCA_025928125.1 Ktedonobacterales bacterium | reverse complement strand
CCGCGCTACGCTGGCCGATGAGATTGCCTAGCACCGTTACACGCAGTTCCTCTTCTTCCGCCAGTGGGCAGAGCTGCGCGCCCAGGCGCACGCCCGCGGTATCCACATGATGGGCGACCTCGCGATCTTCGTCGCCCATGACAGCGCAGATGTCTGGGCGCATCAGGATCTCTTTCTTCTGGATAACACCGGACGCCCAACGGTGGTTGCGGGCGTCCCGCCGGACTACTTCAGTGAGACGGGCCAGCGCTGGGGCAATCCGATCTATCGCTGGGACGCGCTGGCGGCGGATGGCTACCGCTGGTGGATCGCGCGAGTCCGGCAGGCGCTACAGCTCCAGGATTTCCTGCGGCTCGATCACTTTCGCGGCTTTGAGGCGTATTGGGAGATTCCGGGCGAGGCCGAGACGGCGGTATCGGGTCACTGGGAGCCAGGGCCGGGCGAGGCGCTCTTTACCGCGATCCGCGACGCGCTGGGCGATGTGCCGTTCGTCGCCGAAGATCTCGGCGTCATTACCCCTGAGGTGGTCGCGCTGCGCAAGCGGCTCAAGCTCCCTGGCATGCGCGTGCTGCAATTTGGCTTCGGCTCCGACGCCAGCAACGGCTTCCTGCCGCACAACTATACGCGCAACACGGTCGTCTACACCGGCACGCACGACAACGACACCACCCGCGGCTGGTTCGCGTCGCTCGCGCCCTCCGAACGCGATCACGCGCTGGAATACCTGCGCAGCACAGAGCGGGATATCGTCTGGGATATGATTCGCGCTGCCGAGACCTCGGTGGCAAACGTCGCAATCCTGCCTTTGCAGGATCCGCTGGAGCTTGGCAGCGACGCGCGCATGAATTATCCCTCGAAGCCGGAGGGCAACTGGGCATGGCGCTGCCCGCCAGACCTGCTGACGCCAGCGGTCGCCGCGCGCCTCGCCGAGCTGGTGACGCTCTACGGGCGCGCAGCAGATGTGACGCAGCAACATAGCGATGAGTGATGTATCTACCTATCCCGCGTTTGACGCCCGCCGCCCGCATATGCTATTCTTGATGGGCATCTACGGGGTTCGCGCCAACTACGCAACCACTGAATGCACGCGGGTGATTAGCTCAGCCGGCAGAGCGCGTCGTTCACACCGACGAGGTCACTGGTTCAAGTCCAGTATCACCCACCAGACAATATCGAATCCCCGCCAGCACATCCGATGTATCACCTACCCTATTCCTGGCGGCAACACGCCGCTGTGTGGTAGAATCTGCCTGTACTGGTGAAGCGGTTTTATGGTATGCTCCCGGTGCTGGTGATGAGGCTCACCACCAACCGTTCCGCCCACGATGGCGGCGCTGATGGCTTCTACGCTCGACACGCAAGCTGTTTTGCGGGGTCGTGAGTAGGAGTTTTTTTGTGCCTCAAAACGGCATCGACTCCCCACGCACATCCCCCGGTTCCAGATGAGGTACTCCTCCCTATGCTGTCTATGCGCAACATCGCACTCGTGTTCGCGGGTGGTTTCTGCGGCACACTGGCGCGGGCGCTGCTCGCCGCGCCTATCACATCGCTGACCCTGACGCTTTTCCCACACGCCTCGGCGCGGTTCCCATGGGATATCTTCGCCATCAACCTGTCCGGCGCGCTGACGCTTGGCCTGCTCTACGGCCTCTGCGAGCGCGGTGTGCCAATCTCTCACGAGTTCCGGCTGGCCGCTGGCCCTGGATTCCTCGGCGCCTTCACCACCTTCAGCACTTATATCGTTGGCGGCGAGATGCTGGCGCGCACGGGACTCCCCGCGCTGGCCGCCTTCTACGTCATCGCGAGCATTGCGATGGGCGTTGGCTGCGCCTGGGCTGGCTACAACGCGGCTGGCGCCCTCATCCAGCGGCGCGTGATGAGGCTGGGCAAGCTCCGTATCGATGTCGTGCCGAGCCTCGAAGAGGAGATGGAAGACGAGGCGTTCGACTGATGCCGTCTACCATCGGGTTCGGCGTCGCGGTGATGCTGGGGCTGGCAGGAGCGACTGGCGCGGCGGCGCGGTTCGCGTTCTCGGAGTGGGCGACGAAGCGCTGGCCCGGCACATTCCCGCTGGCGACACTGCTCATCAACGTGACGGGAGCCTTCGCGCTGGGACTGCTGATGACGGCTGGCGGAGCGGGCAGCGCGCTGGCGCAGGCGCGGCTGGTGCTGGGTACGGGCTTTCTCGGCGGCTACACCACCTTCAGCACGCTCAGCTACGATACGCACAGCCTCTATCGCAGCGGCCAAATACGCGCGGCCTGGCTGAACGCGCTCGGCTCGCTGGCCATTGGCCTCGCCGCCGCCGCGCTCGGTATGGCAATCGGCACACTCCTGTAACTGGGCAAACTGGCCGTTCCTACCAGGCGAGCCAGCCGCCATCGACGGCAACGGTCGTACCCGTTAGGTAGCTGCTGG
>JAICKD010000686.1 GCA_025928125.1 Ktedonobacterales bacterium | reverse complement strand
GCCAGCGCAAGACGCCGCTGATCTTCCTGCAAAACATCACCGGCTTCATGGTCGGCAGGCAGTATGAGGCGGGTGGCATCGCCAAGGATGGCGCGAAGATGGTGATGGCGGTCGCCAACGCCAACGTGCCGAAGTTCACGGTCATCATCGGCGGCTCGTTCGGCGCGGGCAACTATGGCATGTGTGGGCGGGCGTATGGGCCGCGCCAGCTGTGGATGTGGCCGAACGCGCGCATCTCGGTGATGGGTGGCGAGCAGGCCGCCAGCACGCTGCTGACGGTGCGGATGGAGGGGCTGGCGGCGCGCGACCAGACAATGACGGCGGAGGAGCAGGAGGCGTTCAAAGCGCCGACGCTGGCGAAGTATGAGGAGGAGGGCAATCCGTACTACAGCACGGCGCGGCTGTGGGACGACGGTATCCTCGACCCACTGGCGACGCGCGCGACGCTGGCGCTGGGCATCGCCGCCGCGCTCAACGCGCCGATCCCCGAAACGCAGTTCGGCGTCTTCCGCATGTGATAATATTAACAAAATGAATATTGCTATTGACTTTGTTGAATTGCCATGCTATAAACTTTGTAATAACGCGGCGAGAGGTCGGGCAGCCTCTCGCGCCACTCTACATCCCAGGGAGTTATAGAGAGGACGATGGGCATGGCTACTGGATTTGGACGCATCCTGCGCAACGCATTCGGCCACGTGGTTGGTTCAGGCAATGTCATCTCCGAGCCGCGCGACGTCGGCGACTTCGACGAGATCACGCTCTCGGGCGTCGGCCAGTTGCACATTACGCAGACTGGCAGCGAGTCGCTCACCATCGAGGCGGAGGATAACATCCTGCCGCTGCTGACCTCCGAGGTCATTGGCCGCCGCTTGAAGCTCAGCACCGAGCCTGGCTCACATTTTAGTCCCAAGAAGCCAATTCGTTACATCCTGACTGTTCGGGACCTCACGGCTATCCGCATCTCCGGCGCGGGCAACGCCGAGATTCCGTCGCTTGGCACGCCATCGCTCCAGCTGGAGATCAGTGGCGCGGGCAACATGACCGTGACCGGGCTGGCGGCGGAGCGCGTCGAGGTAACGCTCAGCGGCGCGGGCAGCCTGACCTGCGCGGGCGAAGTGCGCAATGAAGAGGTACATATCTCCGGCGCTGGCTCCTACCATGGCGAAGACCTCGCCAGCGTGACCGCGCGCGTCGGTATCTCCGGGACGGGCAGCGCCCATATCCGCGTCAGCGAGCAGCTGGATGCGCGGGTCAGCGGCGTTGGCAGCATCGTCTATAGCGGCAATCCGGTCGTGCGTAAGTCGGTCAGCGGGGTCGGGCGTATCTCGCAACGCGCATAGGCGCGGCACGTATAGTGCATAGACAGGCGTCCATAAGGCGTCTGTCAGTGATGGAATAGAGCGGACCGAAAAACGAGCGGGAACTCTGCGATGGTGGTCACAGGGCTCCCGCTTCGCTGTGCCTACCCTTATCCCCAGACCTCACCCCCCCAACCCCTCTCCCTGTGGGAGATGGGAGCCAGACGCGCTCCAGTCGTGCGCTCGCTGGGCGCATGACCATTAACTCATTACCTCGACCATGAATCCACCGGGAGCATGCACATAGAAGGTCCAGGCGTGCGAGCGTTGTGGTGGGTCAACCTCGAACCCATCATCTTTCAAACGACGATTGATCTCGTTGACACGCTCCTCGCTCTCCTGGGCGAACCCGATGTGGAAGGTACTGGGATAGCGCACTTCCTGCCCATGAGCGGCCTTCATCAACGTTAATACCATGCCATTATCGTCGAAGAGGACGGTAAAGCTCTTGCTTGCCCTGGTTCCCTCGCCGCGCCGTAGCCCGAAATAGGTTTCGAGGAAGTTCGCCGCCGCCGGGACATCGGTGACGGTGAGATTGAGATGGTTCAGTATCATAGCTGAGTGTCTCCTGACTTTCACTGAGTGGCGGTCTTAGCGGATACGCATCTGCCATCTGTGGCATGGTTCAGTGTATGGCGCCATCGCACGTGGTTGCCTGTAGTGTGTGGCTGACGTTTCGCGCGATTCCGCCAAATGGTGTCCTGTCCAAATGCGCAGTTTCTCTTGGAGCGCCGATATGGCACAATGCCTCCATGGCAGAAGACGAAGAAGAACAACAGCAGCAACAAAAAGCAACGGGGCAACTGCCCAGCACCTTCAGCCCGGCGCGGATGGAGGCTTTCAGCGATGGCGTGATGGCGGTCATCATCACGATCATGGTGCTCGAGCTACGTCCGCCGACAGACAGCGCGGACATTGGCGAGCTCTGGAAGACGCTTGGCTCGAAGTTTCTGGTCTACGTACTGAGCTTCGTATATATCGGCATCTACTGGAACAACCACCACCATCTGTTGCGCGCGACTCCTCATATCGACGGCGCGGTGATGTGGGCGAATCTTCACCTGCTCTTCTGGCTCTCGCTCGTTCCGGCCAGCACCGCCTGGGCGGGCGATCATCCTGATAAGCCTGCGCCAGCGATGGTCTATGGCGCATTTGCCCTGTTGGCTGGCGTCGCCTATTACATCCTGGTG
>JAICKD010000205.1 GCA_025928125.1 Ktedonobacterales bacterium | reverse complement strand
CGTGCTCGTCGCGGACCGCGGCTGGAGCGCGCGCATTGGTCGAGCGGCTATGGCTCACGGGTACATCATCCCCTGTGGTCCACCTCGTACCATGTCTGGATCATGCGTCGCCCGCACAGCGTTGTGCGGCAATGAAGAGGAGCACATTCTATGTCTACCCGGATTACCATGCCCCAGCTTGGTGAGTCTGTCTCGGAGGGAACTGTTGGTCGCTGGCTGAAGCAGGAAGGCGAGACCATCAAGCGCGACGAACCGCTGGTCGAGATCATCACCGACAAGGTGACGGCGGAGTATCCCTCACCGGTCACGGGGCGCGTGGTCAAAATCCTGGCGAAAGAGGATGAAA
This sequence comes from Ktedonobacterales bacterium, assembly GCA_025928125.1. Lineage (GTDB taxonomy): Bacteria > Chloroflexota > Ktedonobacteria > Ktedonobacterales > JADMIN01 > DAHUXT01. The sequence continues at coordinate 5,992 of JAICKD010000205.1, read as the reverse complement.
CAGTCAAGGTTGGCGCTGAGATCGCCGAGATTGAGGAAGCTGGCGCGACGACGAGCGCGTCCTCCAACAGCACGGCCTCCTCAAGTACCGCTTCCAGCGTATCGGGTAACGACGGCGTCCCTTCCGCCAGTGTGCCAGGCGCGGGAGTCAGCAATGGCGCCAGCGCAACAGCGCCTGCGCCAAGGGCATCAAGCACAACGGCGACACTAGAGCGTGTCTCGCCACTCGCCCGCCGCATGGCGCAGGAACACCAGATCGATCTCAACCAGATACAGGGTACCGGCGAGAACGGACGCATCCGCAAAGAAGACATCATGGCGCACCTCGCGCAGCCGACCCAGCCGACGGCCACTGCTCCCGCGCCCGTCGCGCCACCCGCGCCACGACCGGCACCGCCTGCCATGCCAGTGGCGGCCATGGAAGGCGACCAGATCATCAACCCGTCGCCCGCGCGTCGCGTGATTGCGGAGCACATGGTACGCAGCAAGCAGACATCACCGCATGCGACCACGGTCTTCGAGGTAGATATGACCAACCTGGCGCGCTGGCTGGCGGCGAACAAAGACAGCTTCCGCCAGCGCGAAGGGTATGGCATCTCGTTCCAGACGTTCGCCATTAAGGCGGCGGTCGAGGCGCTCCGCGAGTATCCCTACGTGAACGCCTCGTGGACCGAGGATAACAAGATCCTGCTCCGCCACAGTATCAACGTTGGCATCTCGATTGCGCTCGAAAACAACCTGATCGTGCCGGTTATCCGCAATGCCGATACGCTCAGCCTGGCGGGCATCGCGCGCGCCATGAGCGATCTGGTCGCCCGCGCCCGCACGAACCGACTGAAGCCGGACGAGCTACAAGGCGGGACATTCACAGTCAACAATCCCGGCGTCTTCGGCACGATGATGTCCATGTCGATCATCAACCAGCCCAACGCCGCAATCCTGACGATGGATGCCGTCGTCAAGCGCCCGGTGGTGATCGGCGACGCCATCGCCATCCGCGACATGATGTATATGTCGATCTCGTTCGACCATCGCATTCTCGATGGGCTGACCGCAGCCCAGTTTATGGGCGCTATCAAGCGGCGCCTGGAAAATCCCGGCTCAGATATTCAGGTCTATTAAGCGGCAAACAAAACGTAGAGATACGCGAAGCCCGTCGGATTTGTACCGACGGGCTTTTATCCTGGCTGAAAACAGATCAGCAGCGGGAAGGAAATATCAATAAGAGCGGTCCGCGACGTGGCGGGAACGGCATACCACGCTGTATACCTGACGAACTGCACTAGCCTGCCAGCGCTTCTGAATGCTCTTGCGTGCGCTCCTCGCGCACCGCGCCAGTCACCGCACTCAATAAATCGAAATCCCGGGATGCAAGAGCGTACTGATGCCACTCGTACGTTTTGCGGAATGGAAGCTGAAAATCAGGATGGCGAGCCTCTACATAAAAGCCTGCGCCTGTCTTCCCCAGAACCACCTCCGCACCTGTCCGAACATTCTCGTAATGACGCATTGGTTCTCTTTCCTCGACGATCATAACTTCGTGCGAGGGGCGATATATAACAGCACATTGCCCACGCCGTCAATCATTGTACATCATTCCCGCGCCATCTGCAGTCCTCCAATAGTCCTAACGGCTCATGGTCTTCTGGCCTGACGAAATCCCGGTCATTTAGCGCCTTCTGTGCTATAATGGCCAGCATCGTATGGTTGCGAAAGAGGTACTATCCCGCATGTCTAGTGCGTCAAATGTTCCAGGGTCAGAACGTGTGCTTGTCTGCATCGCGTGGCCCTACGCGAAAACCAGCACCCACGTCGGTCAGATCGTCGGCTCGATCCTGCCCGGCGATATTTTTGCCCGCTACTCCCGGATGAGCGGAAAAGACGTCCTCATGGTCTCTGGAAGCGACGAGCATGGCACGCCGATTGTCGTGGATGCCGACCGCGAGGGCGTCTCCCCACGCGAATTCGTCGCCCGCCACCACGCACAGATCCTCGACATCTGGCAGCGGCTCGGCATCTCCTGGGATCTCTATACCGAGACAACCACCGAGAATCATTACCGCGTCACGCAGGACTTCTTTTTGCGGCTGCTGGAGAAGGGCTTCATCTACAAAGACTCGATGAACTCGCCCTACTGCCCGACGGACCAGCGCTTTCTGCCTGACCGCTACATCAACGGCGCCTGCCCGTATTGCGGATTCGCCGACGCGCGCGGCGACCAGTGTGATAACTGCGGACGGACGCTTGATCCTGAACAGTTGATCAACCCAAAGTGCCGCCTCTGTGGCAGCGTTACTAGCGCCATTGAGATTCGCCCAACTGAGCACTTCTTTCTCGACCTGCCGAAGTTCGAGCCGCAGCTGCAAGCCTGGCTAGAAGAGAACCAGTCGCGCTGGCGTTCAAATGTCGTCAACTTCGCGATGAACTGGATTCACGAAGGATTGCGTCCACGCGCCATCACGCGCGATCTCGACTGGGGCGTGCCGGTGCCGATCCCTGGCTACGATGACAAGCGCATCTATGTCTGGTTCGATGCTGTCATCGGCTACTTCTCCGCCAGCATCGAATGGGCAACGCTGGAAGGCCAGCCCGACGCATGGAAGCGCTTCTGGGAGATTTTGCCAGATGGAACAGCGCCTTCGCGCTCGTACTATTTCATCGGCAAGGACAACATCCCGTTCCACACGATCATCTGGCCCGCGATGCTGCTCGGCTACGGCGGGCTGACGCTGCCGTATGATGTGCCAGCGAACGAGTTCATGACGATGGGCGGCTTCAAAGCCTCAAGCAGCCGCGGTAACGTTATCTGGACCAAAGACGTGCTGGACCAGTATGGCCCAGACCCGGTGCGCTACTACCTCGCCAGCACCATGCCGGAGAATCACGACACCGACTTCACCTATGACGAGCTGGTGCGCCGCAACAATGATGAGTTGGTCGCCACCTATGGCAACGCCGTTCACCGCCTGCTGACCTTCGCGCAACGCAACTTCGATGGCAAGGTACCGCAGCCAGGCGCGCTGAACGACGCCGACGAGGCGATGCTGGCGACGATGCGGCAGGGGTTAGTCGCGGCAGCCGAGGCCATCGAGGCGGTGCATCTGCGCGATGGCCTCAACGAGGCGATGAATGTCGCACGCGCGGCGAACCGCTACCTCGACGAGCAGGCGCCGTGGAAGCGCATCAAAATTGATCGCGAGGGCGCCGCCACCACGGTTTACACCATGCTTCAGGTACTCAACGGGTTGAAGGTTCTCTTCGCGCCCTATGTGCCGTTCTCATCGCAGAAACTGCACGAACTGCTCGGCTTCTCTGGCAAGGTAGAGGACTGTTCCTGGAACGCCGAAGACGTACCCGCTGGTCAGGCGCTGCCTGTGCCGACGCCGCTCTTTGCCAAGTTTGATCCGCCTGTCATGCCTGAAGATGGCGGAAGCCTCGAATAGCTGATTTTGCTCGGAAGGGACGAGGTTATGCGGCGCATTGCGATTCTGGCCGAGGGCAGCTTTGACTGGCAGAACGCGAAGACGGCGGTCGGCGTGCTGCGTTACAGCCAGGATACCGTCGTGGCGATCATCGACAGCACACGCGCGGGCCAGGATGCCGCCGCCGCGCTAGGCGACCCCAACGGGCCAGGGCGCGGCGTGCCTATTGTCGCCGAATTCGCCGCGACGCTTCCGTATCAGCCAGACACCCTGTTGATCGGCATTGCCCCGATTGGAGGGCGATTGCCAGACGCCTGGCGCAGAGAGGTACTGGCGGCGCTCCAAGCGGGGATGGAGGTTGTGAGCGGACTGCATGAATTTCTGGCAGATGACCAGAAGTTGGCCGCTGCGGCGCACGAACATCACGGGCGCATCTGGGACGTACGCCGACCGCCAGAAGCACTCGCCATGCGCATCCGCGAAGGCACGCCACACCGTCCCGGCAGCCACGTCGTCTCGTTCTGCGGTAGCGACTGCAACGTCGGTAAGATGACTGCCTGCGTCGAACTCGACCGCGCGGCCCAACGGCGCGATATCTCATCGGTCTTCGCGGCAACAGGCCAGACGGGCATCATGGTCTCAGGCAGTGGCATTCCGGTTGATCGCTTCATCAGCGACTTCATTTCTGGTGGCGTTGAGGCCATGGTGCTCGATTTCGCCAAACGTTACGACTGGGTATTCGTCGAGGGACAAGGCTCGCTCGGCCATCCGGCGTACTCCGCAGTGACGCTCGGACTGCTCCATGGCGCGGCGCCAGACTATCTGATCCTTTGCCATGAGGCGGGGCGCACCCATATTCACGGCTATGATATCGCGATTCCACCATTATCAGTTGTGCGGGAAATCAACGAGACGGCGGTGGCCTGGCTCAAGCCCGCACCGGTAGTCGCTGTCGCGCTCAATACCGCGCGATTGGATGTAGATGCAGCTCAGGCCGCCATCGAGGCCGCCGCACAGGAGACAGGCCTGCCAGTGACCGACCCGGTGCGGTTCGGAGCGGATATGCTGCTGGACGCGCTCCTCGCGCGGGCGTAGACAACACGGCTACCAATTCGTGACCTCGGCTGAATGAACCGCACATATCGGGAGGGGCGTTGACATGGAACTGACGGCGCAGGCGCTCGATCTTAATCTCAGTGTCCCGTTTCGCATCTCTCGTAGCGTTCAGACGGTCGCGCATAACGTGCTGGCGCAAATCGAGGATGATGGGCTGACCGGCATGGGCGAGGCCGCTCCTAGTGGATACTATGGCGAGAAGTGCGAAAGCGTCCTGGTGGCGCTCTCCTACTTCGCCGAGCACCTTGGCGACGATGCCACGCTGATCGAAGACATTTCCGCCAACCTCAAGCGAGTGATGCACGGCAACGCGGCGGCACGGGCAGCGGTCGATATGGCGCTCTATGATCTCGTGGGCCAGCGCCTGGGCGTGCCAGTGTACCAACTGCTCGGCCTGAATCCCGAGCGGACGCCAGTTACCTCATTCACTATCGGGATGGATACCCCTGCCGAGATGGCGCGCAAGGCGCAGAAGGCCACGCAGTTCCCCGTGCTCAAGATCAAGGTAGGCACACCAGACGACCTGGAGATCGTCCGCGCGATTCGTGACACGACGGACGCGCGGCTGCGAGTGGACGCCAACGAGGCCTGGACACCAAAGCAGGCCATCAAAACGATTAATGCGCTGGAGGCCTTTGGCATCGAGTTTGTTGAGCAGCCCGTCGCCGCAAACGACCTGGAGGGTTTGCGGCTGGTGCGTGAACACACCAATCTGCCGATCTTCGCCGATGAAAGCTGCGTCACGCTGGAAGACGTCCCCAGAATGGCGGGGGTAGTGGATGGCATCAACATCAAGTTGATGAAGTGCGGTGGCATCTCGCAGGCGCTCAAGATGATCGCCACGGCACGCGCGCACCATCTCCAGGTGATGCTGGGCTGCATGATCGAAAGCTCGGTGGCGATAACCGCCGCTGCCCAGATCAGTCCACTAGTGGACTTCGCCGATCTGGATGGCGCGCTGCTAACATCCAACGATCCGTTCGAGGGCGTCGGCGTCGAACGTGGCAAGCTGGTACTGCCCGACCGCGCGGGGCTAGGGGTACGCATCCGCGCCACGGCGAAGCTACCAACAAAGCCCATTCGCGCGCGCAACGCACGTATCGTCAGCGCGGAGGATGAGGAGTAATGCACGATGGCGAGGGAACTGAACTACGACGAGGCGCTGGCGTTGCTACGCGCGCACAATGAGAACGAGAGTCTTGTCAAGCACGGCATGGCGGTGGCGGCGGCAATGGCGGCCTATGCGCACAAATATGGCGAAGACGAACTGACGTGGCGCATAACCGGCTTGCTCCACGATGTCGACTATGAGAAGCATCCTACCATCGAGGAACATGGTAAGGTCGGCGCGGAGTGGCTCAAGGATGAGGATTATCCAGACCACGTCGTGCATGCGGTCATCGCCCACAACGACTTTCACGGCGTCCCGCGCGATGACCTGATGTCGCGAGCGCT
>JAICKD010000253.1 GCA_025928125.1 Ktedonobacterales bacterium | reverse complement strand
CGGTCAGGATGCCAACCGCTGGGCCAGCGATTCAGGCACCCTCCTCACAAGGTGCGATTGCCGATCAGGAGACGGCGAAGCAAACAGCCCCACCGATTGGCCAGCTAGCTATCGAGCAGATGCCCACCGCGCGCGTGCAGGCGACGCATCCCCCTGTCACCTTCGCCGACACACATCACCCAGTCGTAGCGGATCATCCCATCACCTATCGGATGACCGGAGCGCCCGCGGCGGCTATCGAAATGCCCGCCATCACGGCCCCTCCACTAGCGCCAACGGACGATGTAAAATTCCACTCCAAGCCACATCGTCGGCGAAGAATCGCGGTCGTCGTGGTTGTCATTCTGGCAGTTGTAGCTCTGACGCCTTTCCTCTATCAACTCTCATCCTCCCACCTTCAGCGCACAAGCCATACCAGCGGCTTCGCGCAGGGCGCCAATCCGCCACCGGGCTGGCATCCGCAGGACTGGGCTCCGTTGGCGCGCCAGCAGGCGGAACTGAACTATGTGAATCAACTCATCGCCCACATGACGCTCGATCAGGAAATCGGCCAGATGATTATGCTCGGTTTCCTCGATACCCAGATGTCGCCGACGCTTGCTTACACCATTAAGCAGTACCATCTTGGCTCGGTGGTGCTCTACGCCTGGAACATCACCGGAGCGGATCAGGTGAAGCAGCTGACGGCGCAGATGCAGAGCCAGGCCGACCTGCCGCTCTTTGTCGCGACCGATCAGGAGGGCGGCAGCGTGAATCGGCTCCAGGCGGTGGATGGGCCGCTGCCCGGCGCCTGGGCAATGGGCGCGAACGGCGCCACAGCCTATGCGCAACAACGGGGAGAATACGACGCGCAGCAGCTCTATAGTCTCGGCATCAACGTCAACTTCGCGCCAGTGGTGGATGTCGCCAACACCTCTGGCGGCGATCTGGGCGGGCGCACATTTGGCACGACAGCCGAACAGGTGACCAAGCTGGCGGGAGCGTATCTGAATGGCCTGCAATCTAGTGGCCATGTGGTCGGAACTCTGAAACACTTCCCCGGACTCGGCGATGTACCTACCGACCCCCATGCCTCGCTGTATACTCTTGATCGCAGCAAAGCCGACCTCGAACGCATCGACTGGGCGCCCTATAAAGCGCTGATCGCCACCGGCCAGGTCCAGATGATTATGTCCACCCATGTCGTGCTCTCGGCGATCGATCCGACACGACCGGCGTCACTCTCAGAGCCGGTGCTGACGGGGGTTCTGCGCGACGAGCTGGGCTATCAGGGTGTCATCGTCACCGACGGCATCTACATGGGCGCACTTACCTCCCACTACTCGTTCGACCAGATCATCCTCGACTCGGTCAAGGCGGGCAACGACATCATCTGCAGCACCTATTCCATCGCCTCCACCGCTGAGACTGTCCGCGTGCTGAAAGACGCGGTCCAGAGTGGCGACATCACGAAGTCGCGCATAGACGACTCGGTCAGGCGCATTTTGCTGCTGAAGCTGCATGATGGTGTGCTGACTATGCCGCAGAGCCAGGGTTGATACGGACCTTGCGGATGTGCGACACTGCGACCGATTGCCCGCGACTGGGCAGGTATTTCGTGCAGTAGCGAGCAGTAACGAGTGGAGAGCAGTCCATGGCAAACGAAGCCGCAGATGCCCAGGCATATCCGATGCGGGGAGTGTCACAACCAGCGCGCGAGCAGACGCTGAATCTGCCGCAGGTTCATATCTCGCGCCATCCCGTCATCGCTCACAAGATGACGCTGCTCCGCGACAAACGAACTGCCCCGCCAGCGTTTTATCGCACCGTGCGCGAGTTGGGAGCGTTGCTGGCCTACGAGTCCACCGCCGACTTGAAGCTGGAGCCAGTGCGCATCGAGACGCCGATTGAGCCGATGACTGGGAGCGAGCTTGCCGGTGGCGTGGGCATTGTGCCGATCTTACGCGCTGGCCTCGGTCTGGCCGAAGGCTTCCGCGAGGTGCTGCCCGACGCGGCGGTCTGGCATCTGGGCCTACGCCGAGACGAGCGCACGCTGGAACCCATCGAGTACTACAATCAACTGGCGCGATCCAACAACCTCCAGGTATGCTTCTCAGTAGACCCGATGCTGGCGACGGGGGGATCGGCAATCGATGCGCTCAACATTCTCAAGCGCTACGGCGTGCCTCACCTGCGCTATGTGGCCTTGATCGGCGCACCCTATGGCCTGCTGAAACTGCGCGAGGCGCACCCCGATGTGCCGATATATCTGGCGGCGCTCGATGAACGGCTCGACGACCGCGGCTTCATCTGTCCCGGTCTCGGCGATGCGGGAGACCGACAATTCGGCACGCTTTAGCAGAGCCAGGACACGCCAGCGCATCGCGTGCGGCGGCTATAAGCGTTGGCATCGCGCTATCGGCTGCGTGGATCGGCAAGAGACTCGCAATACCGGCAGAACAGACAGGCAAACCCCAGTGGATGACGAGCGACAATCTCCAAATGATGAACCACCCAAGACGAGCAGCGGTGATGATGACGCGCATAAGGCGCGTGACGCGGAGGAAGGAACCGCGCTGACCCCGGATATGGAAGCCGAACTTCCCGAGGCGGGGGCCGTTCCTCCCGGTTACGACTGGCCGACCCACGGCGGCTACCTGGGCTGCCTGCTGGGAATGATGCCAGCTTGCCTGCTCGCTGGTTTTCTGAGTTCGACCTTCGTCGCCTGGCCATGGTTCAACGGCAAGAGCGACCTGTCTCCTGTCGTCTCAGTTGCGCTGATCGTAGCGCTCTTCGTCGTGTGCGTGTACGGCTTCGGGCGCATCGGGTGGGTGCTTGGCCGCCGCTTCTATCGCAAATATCCCCGCACGGAGCCAACTTGGGGCGAGGACGATAGCGCGGCTGGGGCAGTAGATTCAGCGAACGCGGTAGACACGAGCATCGAAGGATCGCATACGACGGCCAATCTGCCGTCAGAGCAAACCACACGCCAGGCTACGCAGTAGTACCCGCCAACACATGCCGCATTGCTGTTAGCTCCTGGCGATGTAACGTCGTCAGCCGCGCAAGAAGCGCCTCGCCCTTGTCGGTCAGGTAGATAAAGACCTCACGCCGATCTTCTGTGCCACGCTCGCGACGTACCAGACCATGACGGACGGTGCGATCAATCAGCCCCACAACGCTGTGCTGGCGCATCTGAAGCCGGTGGGCTAGCTCTGAGACGGTGGCATAGTCCCGTTGGGGAAACCCCTTGATGGCAAGCAGTAACTGGTGCTGCTGCGGCGTAATGTGCTCGCGGCGCGCCGCCTGCTCGCTGAAGCGGAGAAAGCGGCGGATGGCATAGCGAAATGAGGCGATTGCCTCGATGTCAGCATCGTTGATCGCCTGGTCAGGCGTCGCCGGGTGGCTGGCCGCTGGTTTCGTCGTCGAAGCTGTTTCCGAGAGCATCTGTGGATCCACTAGGGGTCTATCCTTCAATCGGTGGCGATCAATGGCCGTTTGTGAGCGCCAGGATGATTGCCGCACTCGCGCTGACGACGCTACCAACCAGGCAAAGGATGCCCACGACAAGCCGGGTCGTGCGCGAAGACGATTGTGCGGAGGCGCCATGCGCTGGCGTATAGCCCGTGGGATGATACGGGGCGCCTCCATACGGCAACCCCTGCCCAACGCCGGAGCGACCAAAGCCGTTATAGCCAGTTGCGCCTGGGATCATTGCTTCGGTCATTTCGTTGCCATCGTCGTCTGACCAGCCCCCGACGCGATACTGCTCCTGCCCTGTCGCCCGTAGCCCGCTGGTCGTGCCTGTGGCGACTGGTGTGCCACACTGGCCGCAGAACGCGGTGCCAGTTTCGAGGCGCGCGCCACAGGTGCCGCAGAATCGTCCGCCACTAGTCGTGCCACCAGCCGACACGGTGGGCCGTGTTTCAGTGGGATATGGATTCATGCGGGAGCTGCGCACAGATTGTACCGTCGGCCCCGAGGCGCCATACCCGCCCGGAGGTATGTCCGCGGCGCGTGTCTCGCCCAGCGACGGGGTCTCGTCCGAGGTATCATAGGCATTGTCGCGTTCAGACCAGCCACACACGCGGCATATTCCGCGCGCATCGACCGCATCGGCGCCACATTGTACACAGGTGTTCACGCTCACACACAGCCTCCGGGATTGTCCGGGCCTCGTTCATGCGGTTATTGCCGCGTCGTATCAGCCTCCAGTATAGCGCCGGTCAGCACAGATGGCAACAGAACGCAACACTTGGGCGTACATCAGAGTAGCCGAAGTGTGGCGGACGATGACCTACAGGCGCCATCTTGTTGTGATCTTTGCCACATTCCCGCCGCTGGCAGGATACTTTGGGTAACTGACAACGTCTTCGTTTCGTCTGGTGGTATAGCAGAAAGCAGCAGAGGGAGAGGAACCTCAGCGACCGCTCACCTTTCGCGGACTCGAAGGAAGTACACATGGCGCGTAGCAGTGGACCGCAACAGAATTATTCCGCCTGTGACGCCCCAACACAGCCGCCGCGGCTCCCGGATGACGCCACACCTCCGCCGCCGCTTCCGCCAGAACTGACCAGTCCGCTATCCGGTAGCCCGCCCCCGGTCCCGCCGCGCCGTAAGGCTCCCACGACACGACGTTTCGCACGTGGCGGCATGGCCCGACGCGTACTACTCATCGTATTGCTGGCGGCGCTGCTGGTTGGCGGTCTGCTGGCGCATCGCCTCTGGGACTTTGGCAGCGCGATCTCGACACAGAATCCGCTCAGCACGCAGACAGGATATATGACCGCAGGCGAGCGTATTAACCTGCTCATACTTGGCTATGGTGGCGGCGACCACAACGGGCCAAATCTGACCGATAGCATGATCGTCGTCAGCATCAACCCGAAAGACAACGCGACGACGATGATCTCGGCGCCGCGCGATCTCTGGGTGCAGGTGCCACCGCAATCGGGCAACTACGCCAAGCTCAACACGGCCTACGAGAACGGGCTGGCCAACGGTTACAATGGCATCAGCGCGAGTCCGGCGGCGGGCGGCGCGGAGGCGGCGCGCAAGGTGAGCGATGTCACCGGCATGCCGGTGAAATACTGGCTGACCATTAACTTCGATGGCTTCCGTGGACTAGTCGACGCGCTCGGCGGCGTGGACATCAACGTGCCGGTTGGCTGGACCGCCACCAATCTGGGTGGTGTAGTGCCAGGATCCGAGACAGCCACCTTTAAGGCGGGCTTGCAGCATATGGACGGCGACCGCGCGTTGCAATACGCCCGCGCCCGCTACATCACATCGCCCGCGAGTGAGGGCAGCGACTTCGCACGTTCGCGACGCCAGCTCCTGCTCATCCATGCCATCATCGACAAGGCGCGCTCGCTGGGAGCGATTCCAGCGCTGCCCGGCGTGATGAACGCCCTGCAACAGACGCTCTATACCAACCTCTCGCTCGTCGATCTGACGTTGCTTTCGACAAACGTGGATATCAACCATGCGGCGCTGATCGGCCTGAGCAACGATAACGTGCTGGTGGACGCCGTCAGTGACGACGGCCAGGATATTCTGGAGCCTGCCAACGGCGATTGGGGCGTTATCCAGCGATACATCGACGCCCACCTCAAGAAGTGACACTGGCGTGTCGACGATCAATGGGCGGCATGCGAGCCGATGAACGCGACGACGAGGTAGATCACCCACGCCAGCACGCAGATGCCGATGACCACGCCATAGCAGCCAAACAGGCTGCGCTTGCGAATATCGAGCGCCTGGGCCAGTTGGTTGTCCATATCGGGCGGATCGAGCTCGATGGCGGGCGCGACGCGCTGCAATTCGGG
>JAICKD010000146.1 GCA_025928125.1 Ktedonobacterales bacterium | reverse complement strand
TGCAGGCATCTAGCCCTTGTTGCTCGAAGACGACCCCGTTGACGCCCACCCAGAACGAGAGGGCCAGTGCGGCGAGTGTCAGTAGATTCGCTCCCAGCCCGGCGTCGCGGGCATGCAGCCGGACGGCCAGGACCAACGCGGCGGGAATCGACGCGAAGAGGAAGAAGCGTGGCCCCCAGAACCAGCCGCCATACCACGCCCACCAGTGCGCATAGACGATGACCATGCCGCCGACAAACGCCAGCCAGAGCAGATAGAGCGTGTAGAGTTTCGCGCCATTCTCCGCGCCCCGTGCCTGCGCCAGCAGATAGCGCCGCGCGGGCAGGAAGAGGCCGGGCGTGAAGAAGAGCAGCCCTTTGCCGAAGGAGAGCAGAATCGCGAGGATGCCGAAGAGGATAGGGTAGTTGAAGCCCGGGCCGCCGGAGTAGGGCATGACGGTATGGAAGCCAGAGTCGCCCGCGTAGCCATTGGCGAACGGGCTGCCACGGCGTAGCCACGCCTCCGCCAGTATCAGCGCGATGGCCGCCGCTATGGCTGCCAGATAGCGCAATCGCTGTCGGCGAAGCGTATAGAGCGCCGTCATGCTCGCGAAGCCCAGTATCGTCGCGGGAATATTCGCTATCCCGAGCACTGCCAGCGTCCACCCGCCAAGGGCGGCAATCCGTCTGCCGAAGACCACCAGCACCGAGCCGATAGCCACAGCGACCGCCGTGAACGTCTCGGCGTAGAACGAGAGTGTGTGTGCGGGAAACATCGAGGCGGCCACCAGCAGCAGCAGAAACGTCCGTAGCACCCGGCGGTCCATGACATTGCGCAAGAGCAGATAGAGCGCCAACAGGCCAAGTGCGAAGACGAGCCAGTTGTAGACCTCTACCAGCGTCTGCGGCGAGGAGGTGGCCTTGCCCAGCAGCCAGAGCGGCGCGGAAAAGAGCGGGCCAATCAGCGAGTACTTGATGGCGGGGATGCCGTGTCCTTCGAGCAGTTGCGAGAGCGCGGCGAACCGCGGCGCGCCATCACCGCGCAGATTGTGGGGAAAGAGCGTCAGCAGCTCGATCAGCGCGATCAGGAGCAAGAGCGCATCGGGCCAGGGCTTACGGTAACGCGGAGCGGTCGGCGCATATTTCGACGAGGCATCCGCGTGCAGGATGTTTCGCCCTGCTGTAACCACGCTCTCGGTACGATCATCGGCCATTGGGGTTGGCGTCTCCTCAGCGCGCGCGTCGCTCATGGCGCGGCGCTCCCGGTGAGGGTGATTGGCAGTGGATAGCTACCATTCGCGCCATTCGCGCTCGTCGTGGTCATCGGTGCAAGTGGTATGCCGCTGGGCGCCGCCGAGAGCACCCGGAGCGGCCCGATCTGCTTTTGCCAGAGCGCCAGCGTGCCGTGCAGCACCGAGAGCGCGAGCGGCGTAGTCGGCAGCGGCGGTGCGACAGCGGTGAGGCTCGTGCCATTGGCACTCCAGGCGGTCGAGATCCAGGTGAAGAGCGTTTCGCCCACCTGTAAGCGGGACGGCTGACAGGTCGCCCGTGCCACCGGAGCGCTCGTTGGCGCGTCAGCCTTTGCAGCAGTCTGCGCCCGCACTTGCATCTCGAACTGCGGCGTAGCGCTCATGTCAGCGCTATTCACATCATGAGGCACTGTCCACTGTTCGACGACCCAGCGCAGTCGAATGACGCCTGGCGCTATGCGCGCGCCAGCCACCAGCTGCAGCGCGCTTCCATCTCCGCTATGCCAGGTGACGGAGGGCAGGGCGCGCTCATCCGGCAGCAGCGGCGTTGGCCCGCTCAGGCGATAGACGACCAGCGGCTCATCCCCTGGCATAGCGATGTCCTGGACGCGCGTGGCGTTGGGCAGGGTCGCCAGCAGCCGCGCCTGTGGGCTGGCCGCTCGTGTCGAGACGACCAGCGTTGGCTCAGCCTGTGAGCCGGGTAGCGCCAGGCAGTCGCCCGTGACGCCGGTGCGGTCGGCCTCCTCGCGGATGAGCGTCGAGTCCAATGCCGAGGCCGTGTAGCGTGAGGGCATGCTGACGATAATGCCGCCCGCGTGCTGCTCGCGTTGGATCGCTGCGAGGGCGCTGTCCGCTGAGAGAAGCTGGTTGAGGGGATAGCCAAAGTTGACCGTGCTGACCTGATTGCTGCCGAGCGCCGCGATAAAGAGGGCAGACTGCGCCCCCTGGCCTAGCGCGACCAGCAACACGACCGCCAGCGCTCCCCCAACGATGATCCGCTGTAGTTGTGCCTGCGTCTGGCGCGCATGGATGCGCAGCGCGGCAAGCACGCGCGGCCCCTCGCGGATGATAGCGTCTACCGCGACGCCTATCGAGAGGAAGAAGGCAGGATAGAGGATGAACAGATAGTGCGGCTGCACCGTCTTGCCGTGGCGCAGCATCGTCAGCGGCGGAATGGTCAGCCAGACCCAGAGCAGCAGATAGGAGCGCCAGCGCGCGTCCGCCTGAAGCGCTGTCCGTAGCGCCAGCAGCCATCCCCACACGCGCCGCCAGCCAGCCGCCGACGACGCGACGCGCACGCGACGGAGCGGGGCCAGCGTCAGGACCGTCAGCGCGAGGTAGCAGACGATATAGAGCGCCATCGTCACATTTTGAATTGCCACGTTCAGCCCGTCGATGCGCGCGTAGAGAGCGGTATCGAGGATGGCGGGATAGGGCGTGTTAGTGCCAGGGCCAGGATAGGCGGGCGCGCCGAGCAGGTGGTAGATGGCATGAAAGACATCGAAGTTGACGACCGGTGGCTGCTGGCTGAACTGGCGCAAAAGTTGCGCATCGGAGAAGCCGCTCGTCAACTCCCAGAGGATGGTGGGCAGAAGCAGCAGGACGACCAACCCAACGCCGAGCAGCGCATCGCGGCGGGTCGGCCAGTGGGGCGCGATGAGCAGCGCGACGACGGTGACGGCCAGCAGCGTCAGCCCGGTGGGGTGCAGCGAGATAATCATGACCAGCAGCAGCAGATGGAGCGCCAGCCAGTTGCGCCGTCCGCGCACGACCCCGGCGTAGAGCGTGAACGCCCAGAGCAGCAGCAGCGGCGGCAGATAGTTCTGTTGCCAGATGAAGCGGCTGTAGTTGATGGCCGCGCCGCAGCAGGCAAAGACGAGCGCCGAGCAGAAGGCGGCTCTCCGCGAGAAAAAGCGCAGCGCGAAGATGTAGCAGAGCGCGACGCCGAAGATATTCCAGAGCGCCAGTCCGATCAGCGCGGGCAGTGGGCTTTTGGTAAAGAGGAAGAACGGCATCAGGATGTAGACGCTGAGCGGCGGGTTGAGCGTGCCAATCGAGGAGCGAATGCCGGTGATGGGCAGCGCGCCATGCAGCCAGGCGTCGCGGGCGAGTGTCAGCAGCTGCGCCTGGTCGTCGAGCCACTGCGAGTGGTCGAGGAACCAGAGCCGTAGCAACGCCGCGACTAGCACGATGGCCCAGAACTCTGGGTAGCGTACCCATGGAATCCGGGCGAGCCAGGAACGTGCTCTCGCCTTCGCGTCACTGGATTGCTCCAGTGGACTGGTATCTTTTGCCGAAGTTATGTCCTTTGTCATATGCCCCTGAATATTGCGCCAATATCGCCTGTCTCGCCAGCGCACCCAAAGCCGTTTTGCTATGGCGCCATAGACCTCCACATTTAACCACCCACGTGCCAGGGGCTTCACGCGGGCCGCTAAACATGCTATGCTGCCCCTCGGCTATAACAACAAGCGGACCACCCGGCGGACACACCGCTGCCGATGGAGAGGGCATGCTATGCAGTCAGACCAATACTCCGACGAAGAGGTCTATCGCGGCTCGTTGATACGGGTCTTGCGACGGACGCTTCCCGCGCCCAGCGGTGGCCGCACAGCGTTCGACGTGGTCGAGCATCCCGGCGCCGTGGCGATTGTCGCGCTGCTGGCCGATCCCGCGCATGCTGACGCGCCGCTGGTGGCGCTGGTGCAACAGGAGCGCCCAGCCATCAACCGCCGCACCTGGGAAATTCCGGCGGGGCTGGTGAATCCCGCCGAGGTGGGCCAGCCAGAGCAGACCGCCCGCCGCGAGCTGCGCGAGGAGACCGGCTACGAGGCGGGAACGCTGCGTTTGCTGGTGCGGACGCACACCTCGCCCGGGTTCACGAACGAGACCATTACGCTCTATCTCGCAACCGACCTTCAGCCCGTGCCGGGTCAGTCTGGCCCGCAAGACCCCACCGAGATTAGCGGCGTCGCCTGGGTCCCATTAGGTGATGCGCTGGCGCGCTGCCAGTCTGGCGAGATTGACGATAGCAAGACCGTGCTCGGACTCTTGCTGGCGCGGGATGCGCTGGCGCGATCAACCGATACCACCGGAGGAGCCGCAATGCCGTTTTCACCCATCAGCCCCGAACCGATGCAGTCGCCCGCTGCGAGTCAAAGCGATCCAGCGACCAATACCGATCAGACGCTGCGGCTCGAAAGCATGATGCTCGCCGAATTCAACTACGCCAGCGCGACAGCCTATCAGGCGCTGGAAGATCGCGGACGCATGTTTAACTTCTACCTTGGCATTACGGGTGTGCTGGCGAGTGGGCTGGGCGCGCTCTACGGATTTGGCAGCCATGTCGAGCAGTCGCAGGCGCTTGCCCTGGCGCTCCTCATCCTGGCGGGGTTCATCGGCATCATCTTCTTCTTCAAGATTGTGCGTATCCGCCAGGCGTTCGACGATAGCCTGCTCACGATGAACGTCATCAAAGAGCACTACATCAAGGAGTTCAAGGGCAAGGTTCCGGCCGTCGATCAGATTTTTCGCTGGCGCACCGCGTCGATGCCGTCGGGGCGGCGCTTCGGCAGCCTGACTTTCCTGGTCTGCTTCGCCATTACCTTCATCGACAGCTTCGCGCTTGGCCTTGCCGCCTTCGTGATCACCGAACTGGCGACCAACGATGCGAATACCATGCTGCTGCATCTCTCCACGAATCCGCTGACCTATCTTATCGGCGGGGCGGTCTTTGGACTAGCCTGGCTGCTCCAGCTTATCGCCTATGAGGGGATGCTGCGGACGACAGGCGCCAAGGCGGCGGCGAAACAGGCAAGCGAAAAGGCGGCAGAATTGGGCCTCCCGGCCTGACGTTTCTGACTGACGACAAGGCGATAAGGGGAATGCGCGATGCCAATGGACCCGACCAATCCGCCAGCGCAGCGGAGCGCGCCGTTTCGCGAGAGTGTGGCGAGTAGCAGCGGCGGGAATGATAGCGGACTGAAGATCGAGAACATGCTGCTCGAGGAGTTCAACTACGCCTCGACCACCGCCTATCAGGCGATGGAGGACCGCGCCCGCATGTTCAATATGTATCTGCTGGTGGTTGGCATCCTCGGCTCGGCCTTTGGCGCGATCTATCCGCTGGGCGGGGCAAAGAGCAGCTTTATCCAGCCGATTGCCGCCGTCGTGCTCTTCGCGGCGGGTATCGCGGGCATCGCGTTCTTTGTGCTGCTGATCCGGCTGCGCCAGGCATTCCGGCAAAGCCTGATTACGATGAGTGTGATCAAAGAGTTCTACATCCGCGAGTTCCAGGAGCAGATGCCGACGGTCCAGCACGCCTTCCGCTGGCGGCTCAGCGGAATACCGGCGGGCGAGCGCGCGGGCAGCGCGACATTCATCGTCTGTCACATGGTTGGATTCATCGGCGCGCTCTGCTTCGCGGGCTGCGTCTTCATGAGCGACGAGCTGCTGCGCGATAACTTGCTCAATACGCGGATCGCGGCGCTTGGCGTCTGGCAATCGCTGCTGCTGGGGCTTGTCGCGTTCCTCATCGTGATGGTCTGGATGGTCGGCTACTATCGCCGTTCGCTCAACGCGAAAGATGAGCAGAAGATGCTCGACGCCGCCGAGCGCGAGGTCGACAAGATGTAGTGTGGCGGGTGCTGTCTCACTTTCCCAAAGGGGTAGATTTCGCATCTATGCCTTTACGATATATCTTTAGCTCTCGTTAACCATCCTGGCCTGCCTGTCGTCCTGTGTCTTAGCCTGTCCAACATTTCTGCGGCGCGTTCTGGCGCTGTGTGTGGGCAATATCCTATGAAGCCCAGAGAACAGTTGCAGTTATAGCAAAGGACGCGATATCCGGGAGGGTAGTTCTCTTTTTCAATGCGACCGTAGAACGTATATCCCCCACCGGGTATTCCCAAGGCTTTTCTGTGTTGCGCACCATCGCCATTGATGTGGTCTAGCGTAAGAAACTCGATGATACTTTCTCCGCAGCAGGCGCAGACAGGAATGCCGTTGCTATAGTGACTAAGAACACGATACTTGCGGCGGAACGCAGTGCGTTTGAATTTCTCGCGGAGAATTACAGGATCTTTAGTAGGCATGCTCGTCTCTTTCTTTGCGCTTCTTCGAGTGCTTGGCGCAAACGCACCCTCTGTGCTGAATCGACGTACAATCGAGCGCGTATTGTCATGGTTCTGGTTCTGTCATCTCCAGCTGCTTTAGGGTGATGTTCAACGCTCTGGCGATCCGCGCCGCGGTGAGCGCATTGACAGGCTTATTTCCCTCGGCGCGTACCACTGTGGCCTTTCCGACGCCTGACGCCTCCGCCAGTTGGTCCTGGGTCATCAGCGCATGGAGTCGCCACGCCTGCAAGTATGGAAGATAGATGCGGCTCTTTGGAGTTGGCATAACTCCGCTCCTTATCCAGTAGCAATCATGAGCAGTCCCCTTTCTATCATAGCTTATCGCCAGATGCAGCTATCTTCTTTTCATGAAATGTCATGAGAACTGATAAGTTATCACAGATTTCTTATCACGAATTGTCAGTGATTGTCAATAGTTACCATAATTGAAAGTGGTCGAGGGTATGGCAGCATTGCACAGAGGGAGACAGAAACCGTGGCGCTGAAGGTGTCTTGCACGCGTGCGCGCGTGCTGACAGCCATCAGTGGCGTCAGTGTAGAGAGGTGGCGTGTCGGCGGATTATGCGGCGGCCAGCGACGAGTTCAGCCTGATTGCTCTCATCCCCACCAGAACGAGACAGCGATGATGCAATAGAGGCCGATGAGGGCGAGACCTTCCAGCCAGGTGGATTTGCCGTCGTAGATGATTATCGTGCCGAGCAGCG
The DNA here is from genome assembly GCA_025928125.1 of Ktedonobacterales bacterium. Taxonomy (GTDB): domain Bacteria; phylum Chloroflexota; class Ktedonobacteria; order Ktedonobacterales; family JADMIN01; genus DAHUXT01. The sequence continues at coordinate 404 of JAICKD010000146.1, read as the reverse complement.
CGGCCAGCCCCAGCGCCGCCAGGAGGAGCGGTTGAACGACCAGCGTCAGATAGGCGCCGCCGAGCACCAGGCTGAGCAGCACCAGCACCGGGACCAGGAAGAGCGCGATCTGGAGCGAGCTGTTCATGATGACGCTGATGGCGTAGTCGGGCTTGTTCGCCGCCATCAGCTGGATGCCGACGACATGCTCGACCGCGTTGCCCGCCAGCGCGACGATCACCAGACCGGTGAAGGCCTGCGAGAGATGGAGGACCGCTATCGTGGGCTCCAGCGCGGCGATGAACCATTCGGAGACGAACGCCGCGCCCAGCGCCGCGACGACGAGGATGGCGACGGCGAGCCAGACTGGCCAGACGCGCTCAGCGGCTTCTATCGCCTCTGCTGGTTCGCCGGGCAGACTGGCC
>JAICKD010000800.1 GCA_025928125.1 Ktedonobacterales bacterium | reverse complement strand
GCGGAGGCAATCTGGTGGGCAGGCATGCCACGATCCGAGAGCAGCTTCACCTGCATCAGCGACCGCGTCTGAAACGCCGTCAGCGCGACGATCCCCAGCGGCGACTCGCCATTCGCCAGCAACTCGTGGAGCAGCGCGAGCGCCGTCGAGGTGTCGCGTCGGGCCAATGCATCGGTCAAATCGAAGACCTTCGACTGCCTGGCTACCGGTGTCAGCGCCCGGACATCTTCAGCGCTAATCTCCCCGCTCTCGCCAACGTACGTGCCGAGCTTATCGATCTCGCTCGCCAGCATACGCAGGTCATCGCCCAACGACTCTACCAGCATGCGCGCGGCCTCCGGCGTGATGCGCCGCTGCTGCGCTCGCGCGCGACGAGTCACCCAATCGGTGAGTTGCGTCCCGGTCGGCTTCGCGAACACATGCGATGTGCCGTGACGACGCGCCGCCTGCATCAGCGGGTGGTCCGCCTTCAACTCATCGGGTATGAGCGCCACCAGCAGTGTCGTCTCAGGCAGCAAAGGAATATACTCGGCCAGCCCTTTCACGAACGCTAGAGGAGTGAGGCCCGTTGTCGCCGCCTTCTTGCCACGTTTCCCTTTGGCAACCGGCGCAGCTGGCGGCTCTGGCGCACTCGCCTCGCCATCCTCGGCGGCGTTCTCATCATCGGATTTGCCTTTACGCGGCCTGGGCAGACCCTCCAGCACGACGAGGCGCTTTTCCGCCAGGAATGGCATCGTGTCACAGGTATTGCGAATCACCGCCAGGTCGGCGGTCTCGCCTGCGAAGGAATCCTGATTGTAGCCAAAGTCGCCCGACGCGCGAATGCGCGCCAGTTCCTCGTAGGCTGAAAACTCATCTTTACCGGAGAGCAGAGTAAACATGTCCTCATTCTATGCCGCAACCAACCGTGTCGCAACCTGTGCTATCATCCTGGGATGAGACCGCGCGCCAATGAGCCAACCTTAGCGCTCCCTCTGCCAGCGGCGCAAGAAACGAGCGGACGCCATGAGCCTGCCATCCTGGCTGCAGCAAGGCATAGATACGTATGGCTACTGGGTCGTCTTCCTGGCGGTGGCCATCGAGAGCACAGGAATACCGTTTCCTGGCGAGACAACACTGGTCGCGGCGTCGGTCTATGCCAGCACGAATCATACGCTGAACATCGTGCTGGTGATCACGGCGGCGGCGGCTGGCGCGATTCTCGGCGACAACGCGGGCTACACTCTTGGCAAGTACGGCGGCTTCCCCGTGCTCCAGCGGCTGCTACGGCTGCTCCACGTTGGCGAAGACAAGCTGGTCTACACCCAGCGCTTCTTTGAAAAGCACGGCGATAAGACCGTCTTCTTCGGACGCTTTCTGGCGGTATTACGCGCCTGGGCCGCGTTTCTGGCCGGTGCCAACCATATGCGGCGTCGCACCTTCTTCATCTGGAACGCAGCGGGTGGCATCCTCTGGGCGACGATCTACGGCTCGCTCGGCTATATTCTGGGCAATAATCTTCCGCTGCTTGGGCGCATCCTCAAGGGACTTGGCATCTTCGGCTTCGTCGCGCTTGGCGTCATCGTCGTGGCGCTCATCGTCGTCTGGTATGTTCGTCACCGTCGCCAGAAGGAGTCCATGCATCGCATCGCAGCTGAGCGGACTGCGCCAGCCACCGATGCAACCACCAATGCATCATCTGACACGCCAGTCCCAGTCACCGCGCCTTTCGCGCCGTCCAGCCCGGGCCATACCGAGAGCGAAGCTGCCAACAGCGTAGTCAGTTCATCGCAGCGGTCACGGCACACGCGCAGACGACAAGCATACAGGTAGCACTCGCACTTCTACTCTTCTTCAATGATCTCGCCTCCGTGTGAGATCGCGGGGTCAGGCGTGTAGTCCGGGTAGCTGATTTCCCAGATGTTGCCCGGTTCCTCGCGCGCCTCCCAGCGGCGTAG
>JAICKD010000396.1 GCA_025928125.1 Ktedonobacterales bacterium | reverse complement strand
GCGCCTCGCCATAGCGCTTCTCACCTAACAGCGCGCGTCCTTGCTCGCGCCAGCCTGCCGCGTCTTCCTGCGTCATGATGCCCGCTCAGCCTTCCCGTTCCGCGCCCGCAACCGAATTTCCCCGCCTGCTAGCCACGCAGGCCCAGCACGATTGTGTGAATGAGGAATCACTGGCTGCATACTGACGGAAGATGAGCGAATAGTCAAGGCCGCCCCGCCACGCATGGTCTACCTGACGGATGCAATCGGGATGATTGCGGCCGTGCTCCAGCCGACAGAGCGCGGCTGCCGACAGCGTGCGAGACGGCGTGCGAGCGTTTCCCAGAGGCCGCGTCGCACATGCTGGAGCATAGGGGCAAAGTCGCGCCAGCGTACTATCGCCGTGCGATCATCGGGCGTCACGTCCTTCATGCATGCTGTTTCCTCCCATTTTCACCCACTCAGGGAGATGGGGTAAGCGGATAACCGCCAGATTCCTGCTTCCATTTAGCTCGCAGGCAGTGTAGTCTGCTTGTTAAGAGGGCGCGCAGTGAGGAAATCGCTCAGCGCATCCTTGCGCGTTCTCTTCTGCTCCGCGCAGAAGGCGGCCCTATGGGCGGTAGGAGATCGACCAGGCCGGAGCGCTGGCGACAGAACCTGAATGGCAATCCGTTGGAGCGCATGAGAAAGCAAGGAGAACAAGATGCGTGGATTAAAAACAACCGAGGGGAAGAAAACACCGTTCGCTCTCCTGGCGCCCATTCTGATCATCGCCATCGCTGTTCTGGGCATCATCTTCTTCACGCACGCATCGTACAATCCCGCCGCACAAGGGCAGACGTCTCCCACCACAGAAAGCTGGACACTCGCGAAGGGCTTGCCATCGCAGGTGACGGGGTTGGCCTTCTCCGCCGCTGATCCGACTCGCGGGTACGCCGCCGCCTTTGTGAACAAGCAAACACAGAACATCTACACAACGACCGACTATGGCGCCACCTGGCGCCAAGCAGGTACGGTACAAGGGCCAGTTGGCGATATATTGTCCACCGACCCGCTTGATTCACAGGATGTGGTCATCCTGACGGTGTATGCGCCGGCGCCAGGCGCGTACACGTTCCAGCGCTCGTTCGATGGCGGGCAGACCTGGTCATCACAAACGACTGACTTGACCACAACTGGGGAAATTTCGCAAACAGGCTGGTCAGACTCGACCTTTCTGGTTGGTTTTCAGCTCGATGGCCAACTGCAAGGGTCATCAGCGGTCGTCGCGTTCCCCAAGGGCCAGCCTAGCGTACACCTCGATGTGAATGGCAAGATCAACGGTACCGCCATCCCACATCTGCGCCTGCTTACGGGACGCCATGGGAAGATCGCGGTATGGGGGGACGCGGGTACCACGTCGCAGAACCCGGTTGGAGTCGCGACGACAGATTTTGGCGGGCATTGGACATCGCTACCAAGTACCATCCAGGGAACGCAGTTCATTCCGGCTGCCGCCTCCGCCGATGGAAGCGTCGTAGTCGCCACCTCAACGGACAACACGAAGATCGCCGTATCCAGCGATGGCGGCGATACATGGGGGACGCAGCCGCCCTCCGCCAGCGCGCCATCGCGGATCACGGATGTCTTCATCACGGCAACGAGCAAAGCTGTCATCATCGCATGCAGCGACGGCGCCTATACACTACGCAACGGCGCCTGGGGCAAGGTCACGAGCAAGCAGATCGCATTCGTCTCAGACAATGGGTTACAGCATGCTGCACGCTTGTGGGCATATGACTCCAAGGGCCTTGTCATCTGGCTGGACGATTGAAACGCTGCTCGCTCGGAAAGTCTATTCTTCACAGGAGGCGTCATCATGAAGCAGGTGTTCTGGTGGGCAGGCGTGTGTATGGCCGCCCTGCTGCTCTCGGCTTGCGCGACGCCAACGGGAGCCACGCAAACCGCGACGCAATCTCCTCCAGCGCCTGTCACGTCTGCTTCTGCGACGCCGCTACCACTCGGCTGCGCAGACGCCGATCAGCCGCCGATCACGAGCGCCACTCACATCCACATCCAGCCCGATCATGGGCCAGTCGGGTCGCAGGTCGCTCTTGTCATCACCGGCGCACAGGCGCACTGCCACCTGACACTGAACATCGCCGTGCCGCCCGCGCTCTCTGAGACGCAGAATACGCCCGTCGCCACACCGGGCCTGAGTTATCCTGTCCAGTGGATCACACTTGGCGCTGATGGCGCACTCACGCTGCCGTATTGTGTCTGCGCGGTCATCCCAACATGGAGACCGATGACCACCCGCAGATCACCAGTGTCACCCCGCAGCCAGGCAGTTCGGACGTCGGAGACTATGCGCCTAAGCCCAACGATTATTTCTTCTTTACGCTGGGCGACCCTGGCGATCTCGCTTCCGCCCCGGTCTTCGCCAAGTTCATCGTGACAGGCTAGCGCAGCCTACCGTCGATACCCAATAACAAAAGGGCAACGCGATGAGCAACCTCATCAGTCCGATCAAACGTGTGTGCGAAATCTCTATTGGCGCATTTGCGCTGGCGACATTGCTCGCAGTATTATCCGCCTGCACGCCTTTCAGTGAAGCGGGAGCGAACAGCACGCCGACCGTAATTCCTACCTTGAGTCCGCTAACTACACTGGCGCCATTGCCGCCTACGGCGGCGCCTGCGTCCGCCACTAGCTCTGGCGCCTGTGGCGCGTGGGCAGGCGCGAACGGATCAACTGGGCAGCCCGTTGCTGACAAGTATGGCGCCATCAGCAACTGCGAACTCGCAGGCGACTCGTGGGTCATCGCAACAGAGGGGATACGCGATCAACCTGGAGTTATCGGGGTTGATACCTGCCATGGCGTCGCAGCTTGCCTGAATGGCCAATCAGACCGCAGCATCACCGCTTGGACGTTCTATCCTGGTCCCAACGCAGGAGGGATACGCATTCTCGGCGTCCAATCTCCAGGCGTCCTCATCATTGACGACGGTGGACGTCAAATGGACTTTACCATTGCTACAGGAACCTACCACTAGCGGCATGGCGAAGCGCCTCCCGACACGCGTTACTCTCACCCGCGCCGATACTCTGGGAAGGGTAGCGTCAGCGTCTCGTCACCTGCGCGCAGGGCTCCCACCAGCGCGCGGGCCGTGTCGAGCGCACGTCGCAGAGGCGCATGGGATAGAATGCAGGCACGTTGGCCGCGTCAGCTGCAACGAGCGCGAAGACAGGAGACGAGGATGGCGAAAGAGGTCTTTCCAGGCATCACCATAGACTCACAGGTGGTTCACGGGCGGCCAGTGGTCGCTGAAACGCGTGTGCCAGTGGAAGTCATTGTCGGAGAATTAGCAGGCGGCTCCTCGTTCGACGATGTGATGCAGGACTACCATCTGACCGACAGCCAGATTCGCGCCGCTCTGGCCTACGCGACGCAGCTCCTCAGCTCAACGACCGTCTATGCCGCTAGCTAGTGACGCGCTACGCTGGCGCTTCCTCGTGGACGAGAATCTGCCGGCGCGACTCGTGGATGCGCTGCACGACGAGGGGTATGCGGCAGAGCATGCCTATGATGTCGGGCTGCGCACACGCCCTGACGCCGATGTGTTTGCCTATGCGCGAGCGGCAGGCGCAACGCTCATCACCCAGGACCACGACCTTGAGCGCGACACTGGCCAGTTTCCGCCCCCACATCTGGGCGTCGTCCTGATCGAACTGCCCCAGGGATGGCCGCGTGAGCAGAAAATGCAGCGCATCCTTGCGGCGCTGCGAAGTCTGGCCGGGCAATCGCTCCAGAATACGCTGGTAATTATCGAGCCGTCGCAGGCGCTCGTCCGCCGACAGTGATGCGCTGACATCCGCTCTATCATCCTGATCGCCGATACGCCGGGATGAGAGCGGCGGCGTCATGAGACATTCCGAGCGGGCAGCGGCGGTATATGCGCCTGCGCATCTAGCGGAACGAGGCCAAGGCGGTAGTGCCAGTACACCCATGAACGCGCGTTGAACTGACCAGCCTCGGCGTGGCGCACCACCTCGCGTAGCGCGTCCACATCAAAGCACTCAACGAGCGCCTGGAGATCCTCGTAATCGCCGATAGTCATGACCTGGGCGAGAATGCGTCCAGGATAGCGCAGGGCGTCTGGAACCGACTTCCACCAGATATAGCGCGCGGCCCACTGCGCCAGCAACGCTGCCTGGCGCCGCTGAGCGGGGGACGCGCCGCTGCTGGCTTGCGGGCGCTCGTTGAGTGTGGAT
>JAICKD010000628.1 GCA_025928125.1 Ktedonobacterales bacterium | reverse complement strand
TCCCCCACGCCATCCACCGCCGCCATCGTCGTTATGCCAGATGTGCGCGGCCTGTTCTCGTTCTATCGTGAGCTTGCCCAACGTTTCGCCGAGGCGGGCATCGACGCCGTCGCGATAGACTACTTTGGGCGTACCGCCGGGCTGGAGCCGCGCGAGGACTCCTTTGAATATATGCCGCATGTCATGCAGACGACACCAGAAACCGTCAGCATGGATGTCGCCTCAGGGGTCGCCTATCTGCGCGGCATGCCGGGGAGCGGGCCGCGGTCGATCTTCACCGTCGGCTTTTGCTATGGTGGCCATCATTCGTTTTTGCAGGCCGCCAACCGCCACGGCCTCGCGGGGGTGGTGGGCTTCTATGGGTCGCCGATGCCTCGTCAGGGCGCAACAGTAGGGCCGATTCAGCGAATCGATGAGTTCGAATGCCCGGTGCTGGGCCTATTTGGCGGCGCCGATCAGGGCATCCCGCAGGAGTCCATCAACGCGTTCGACGAGGCGCTGACCAATGCGCACATCGACCATGAGCTGATCGTCTATCCCAACGCGCCGCACAGCTTCTTCGACCGCAAGCAGGCGGAGTTCCAGCAGGAATCGGACGATGCGTGGCAGCGGATGTTGCGGTTCATCGCCGCGCATACGCCGCAGTCGGGACAGGCGCCCGCCCAGGCGTGATGGGCCGGATGGCTGGCGGCCCTCTCCCCCTAGCCCCCTCCCCTAAAAGGGAGGGGAACCAGAGTGGTAGCTTCCAGCTTGCGCGGCTGCCAGTCGCGGGTTTCATTTCTGCACTCGCCAGCGGATATCCCGTTGGGACGCAGTCTGGGAGCCCGCGCAGGCGGGCTTTGCGGCTGAGCGCCAGCGTAGCCCATAGGCGCGGCTTCAGCCGCCAGCGCTCGATGACCGGATTGCGTTGTTAAAAACATTAACCGCCAACCGACTACAACAGCCGTTCGACCTCGATCTCCGCCGGGAACTGCATCCGGTCAGGCTCGCCGAGCCAGAAGAGCCGTTTGAGCGCCTCACCCGCAGCAAAGAGCAGGTGCTGCTCGGTCGTCTCTCTGGTCTCCGCATAGGCCGAGGAGCCGTCGTGGGTGCGCGTGCTGAGGAACCAGTCGCGCACTGGCGAGCCAATGGCGGCGCGCACCAGATAGCAGCGCATCTTGATCGCGCCCTGGCTCTCGGGCAGGAAGATGCGCAGCTGCGGCGCCCCCGTCACCAGATCGAGCCGGTAGAAGACCCCGAAATGTTCGCGCGAGGTCTGGAAGAGTGAAAGCTCGGCCTCGCCGCGTGCCTCCTCATCCACAGCGCCATCTCCTTCCAGCGCGAACGGCAAGATATCTTCCGCCTCCTGCTCCGAGCCTGTCGGCGCGGGTCGGCGCGTGGAATAGGGGACGCCGGTAGTTGGTGGTGGAGCGGGAGCCAGTTCTTCGGCGGGATCTTCCAGCACGACACCAAGCTGCGCCAACAGTTCCGCCAGTTGTTCGTCGAGTGTCATACACTGCCTCCCCTGTATGGGAATGAGAGATATAGGAAGTGAGAGAAGTAGGGTTGTGGTGATGCATTCTCTGGCGGTCGGGTCCAGTCGGAAAAAGATGCGATATGGGGGCCGTTACGGGCCATTGGCGCGGGCGGTGAGTGATATACTGCACGCGAAATTGCGCCATCAAATGACTTGGCGCGGCGACACAGGAGAGATGGATCGGGGCATGCGAGAGACACAGGCGGATGGCGCCACGGACACTACCCCCGCGCCATCGGCGGCATCTGCTGAGTCTGGCGCGCCGGAGTCGCTTGTCTTTGGCTGGCGTTGGGCGGATGCGCTGCTCGACTGGGCCTGGCGGCATCCACGCCTTCTGCTGATGATCGCGCTGATTGCGGGCGTGCTGGCGCGGCTTGTCCTGGTCATTCGCTCGAATGCCCTGATCGACGGCGACGAGGCGATGGTTGGCATCCAGGCCGAGCGCATCCTGCGCGGCGACTTTCCCACCTATTTCTACGGCCAGACCTACATGGGCAGCCTGGAAACCTACCTGATTGCTGCGCTCTTCCGCCTATTTGGACCCTCAGCGTGGGCCATGCGCGCTGTGCCTATCCTGCTCTCGCTGCTGCTGGTTTACCTCACCTGGCGGCTGGCCTATGCCCTCCTGCCGCGTCATGCGCGCGCGACGCCGCTGCTTGCGGGGCTGGCGGCGCTCTTTGCCGCCGTTCCGCCGCTCTACGACGCCGTGACCGAGCTACGCACCTGGGGCGGGCAGATCGAGGTCTACGTCATCATCCTCGCGCTGCTGCTCGCCACCGTCGAACTGGCGCAGCGGCTCCGCGAAGGAGCAGGCGTTGCCGAACTGGCGCGGCGCTGGGCCATCTTGGGATTCCTGGCGGGACTGGGCATCTGGGTCAATCCGCTGATTATCTATGCCCTTATCACCGCCGTCCTCTGGCTCGCGTTTCCCTATGCGCGGCAGGCGTTCCCCCGGCTGGTAGCGCGCCTTCGCCGCAAAGCTGATGCTCCTGCCGAGACATCGACCGCTATCCAGCCAGCATACGCGCTAACGCTGTTCGCGGTGATACCCGGCCTGCTCATCGGCGGATTGCCGGCCTGGATCTACGCGCTACAGCACTCCGGTGAGAACCTGCTAGTCTATCTCACCCAGCCCTCGGTCAGCCCAGCCGTCAGCGGCGCGGCGCGGCAGGGACGGCTTGTGCTGGCGGCGGCGATCACGACCCATTACGCGGGCTGTATCGCGCCGCAGGTCTTCAACGGCATGATGCCCGCCGAGCCGGTGCTCTAC
>JAICKD010000123.1 GCA_025928125.1 Ktedonobacterales bacterium | reverse complement strand
TCCTGGGGAGGTTTCTGTTGAAGGTCGTCGTTACCGGAGGAGCGGGTCTGATAGGATCTCATTTGTGCGCTCGGCTGCTCCAGGAAGATCACGAGGTTTGGTGTATCGATAACCTGCTGACCGGGTCCGAGCGCAACATCGGCTCGTTGAAGGGTCATGCAGGGTTTCACTTTCTGGAGCGAGACGTAACCCAGCCGCTGGATCTCACGATTGACACCCCGGTTGACGCGATATTTCATCTTGCCAGCCCTGCCAGCCCGGTTGGCTACTGGACCTATCCCTTCGAGACGATACGCGTCAATACTGAAGGCACGTGGCGTATGCTCGATCTGGCGCGCGCCAACAATGCGCGATTCCTGATGGCGTCTACCTCCGAGGCATACGGCGATCCACTCGAGCATCCACAGCGTGAGGAATACTGGGGTAATGTCAACCCTATCGGTGTGCGCGCCTGCTATGACGAGGCCAAGCGTCTGGGCGAGACGATCACAATGGAGTTTCATCGTCAGCATGGTGTTGATGCGCGTATCGCCCGCATTTTCAACACCTATGGACCCCACAATCAACTCAACGACGGCCGTATGATTCCCAACTTCATCATGTGGGCGCTCTCGAACGAGCCAATCGTCATCCATGGAACCGGACAACAGACGCGCAGCATCTGCTACGTTGATGACCTGGTGAGCGGACTAATGCGCGTAATGTTTGCCGATGGCGCCACTGCCGAGGTCTTCAACCTGGGCAATCCCGACGAACATACTATCCTCGAGTGGGCGCAACTCATTAGAGAACTGTGCGATTCGACATCGGAACTAGTCTTTGAGGAAAAGCGGAAGGATGATCCTGAGCGGCGGCGTCCTGATATTGGGAAGGCGAAGCGTATGCTCGACTGGGAGCCAAAGGTCGATCCCCGGACTGGCCTGGCGCGAACCATTGAGTGGTTCCGGCGCGAGCGGGAGCGAGATGGTCTGACCATCTCGGCCAGCGTCGACAACTAATGCTGCGAGGCGCGTTCTCGGGGCGGATGGCAACTCATGTCATCATAGCCGGAATGCTGTCATTGCTCCTGGCGGTTACCGTTGTAGCGCTGCCAGACATGGTGGCGCTGTGGCTGGTAGCTGGCAGTGGCATCGTGGCCCTGGTCATCCTCAAACCGTTGAGCGCCTTCCTGCTTCTGCCGTTTGGCATTGCCTTCGGGTCGCTAGCCTCAATCTCGGCGCTGCGTGTCAACATCGGCCCAACCGACCTGCTGGTCGGGGCGCTCTCAGCTCGTTGGCTCATGGATCACCGTCATACCCTCCATAGCATGCAACTACAATTCCGCGCCGACCGATGGCGTGCGGCCTCGCAGCATGAACGCGCGCAGATTGCCGTATTTCTAGCGCTAGCCACCTATCTGGTAGTGGTCTGTCTCTCGATGGTAGTCGCCGCAGATCGGGTCGCCGCGTTCAAAGAGATCATCAAGTGGAGCGAGGTGCTGGTGATCGTGGCGCTCTCCGCTAGCTATTTGCGCGCAGAATGGCATGTTCGCATGGTTGTGTGGGCGACCATCGGTGCGGCAGTGGCGGAAGCGCTGCTCGGGTATGCACAGTGGGTGATGGCGACCGGGCAGGCTGGCCCTAGTGGAGAGAATCTGCGTGTCTTTGGCACGTTCGCGCAGCCCAACCCCTATGGTGGCTTCATCAATTTTGGGCTGCTGCTTGCGCTTACGCTGGCAATCTTCGGTCGTGATTTCCGCGAACGATGGCTGGCGGCAGGCGCTGGCGTGTTGCTGCTGGGCGCACAGGCGCTTGCCGGTTCGCGTGGCGCGCTGCTGGGACTGTTGGTAGCGCTGATCATGATGGTGACCATCGGATGGCGACGCGAGCGGCTGGCGACTATCGTTGCCGCAGTGAGCATTCCACTCGTTGCGATTGGCTGGCTTACCAACGTTGTTCCCGCGAGAGTTCAACAGACAGTCCTTGCTCAGCTGCGCGTCTCCGATGCGCTCAACGGCACGGTGACCAGCGCCAACTTCTCCACAGTCGAGCGCCTGGCGCACTGGATTGCTGGTCTCCGCATGTTCGCGGCTCATCCCATTCTGGGCGTGGGAGCAGGCAACTATGACGCGACCTATGCCATGTATGCCCTGCCTGACTGGCCCGACGCGCTTGGCCACGCGCACAACTATTACATCAATGCCGCAGCGGAGACGGGGATACTCGGGCTCGTCGCGTTCCTGGCGCTCACATCAGCCACACTCTATCTAGGGTGGTATGCCGTGAGCCATACGGGTCTCTCCGGCGCCCTACCAAGCTCGCAACGAGCAATTGCGCTAGGGCTGTTTGGCGCTGTGGTGGCGCTGGCAGTTCACAACCTGACTGATGATCTCTTCGTGCATGCTATGGAGTTGCAATTTGCGCTCACCCTTGGTTGCCTGATTGCGCTCCTTCGCATGAGCGCTGCAAGGCAGTCGTCTTGATAAGTCTCGGCCACCGGGCTTTGTGCTATGCTAAAAATACAAGTCGCCGCTGGTAGGGATGAAGACAGAACATAAGGCTGGGAATCGGGGATATTCGACGATGCGTGTCGCGTTCAGCGCGCTTCCTCTTCAGGAGCCATACACTGGTACCGGGCGCTATATTACCAACCTCTTGAGCGCGCTCGGGCGTGTGGATGGCATTAATGAGTATCTGATTCTCAGCCCGGCTGACGTGAAAGACGTCCCCGAGACGCCCTCGACGTTTCAGTGGGAGGCGATACCTCCCGGACGGATTCGACATGCGGGCGAGAATGTCGCCAAGCTCATCTGGGAGCAACATACCTTTCCGCATGCCGCCAAACAACGCGGTGCGCGCGTGATGCACGTCCCCTACTTCGCACCACCGCGGCGTGGGCTTCGCATCCCCATCGTGGCCACGATTCACGACCTCATTAACTTACAGTTGCCAGTCTACCATGCGACGCCTACGGCTCAGGCATACATGCGGCTCGTCTCTGACGCCGCCAAACGCGCCGATATGTTGATTGCCGTCTCAGAATTCTCGAAGCGCGATATCATGGAAGTTCTCGGTGTTCCGGAGGATCGCGTGCGCGTTATCAGCGAGGCGGTCTCGCCGCAGTATCGCCGGGTGCTGGACGCGCGGCGACTGATGGAGGTCCGCGAGAAATACGGCCTCAGTGACACATTCGTACTCAACGTCGGCGGGCTTGATGCGCGTAAGAACATCAAATCGCTCGTGGGCGCCTTTGCCGCTGTCTTCCACGAGATGCAGAATCCCGACCTCCAGCTTTTCATCGCTGGCGATCCCGACCGACTTGGCAGCCCGCTCTATCCAGACTGGCGTTCGCTCGCCTCGATGTTCGAGGTTGACGAGAATGTTGTCTGTATGCCTGTCGACGAGGAAGACTTGCCAGCGGTCTATAGCGCCGCATCATGCTTTGCCTTTACCTCAATCTATGAAGGCTTTGGCTTGACGCCGCTCGAAGCGATGGCGTGCGGCGCACCCGTGGTCTGCTCGAATCGCACATCACTGCCAGAAGTCGTCGGCAGCGCGGGGGTGCAGGTCGATCCAATGGACACCGACCGGCTGGGGGCCGCGATTCTACGGGTGCTGACCTCACGCGAACATCGCGATGACCTGCGGGCGCGTGGTCTAGCGCACGTGCGCCAGTTCAACTGGGAGCAAGTCGCGGCGGAAACGAGCGCGCTCTACGCTGAAGTGACTGGCACGACAAGGGAATAGGCGATCATGCGCGTTGTCATCGTCTCCAAGACTTTCGTGGCAGAGACTGCGCAACGACAGCTCGAATGGATTGCCCGCCAGCCCAATATCGAGCTGACGCTGGTCACCCCGCCATTCTGGCGCTCCGATGATGGCCGTCGCCTGCCTTTTGTTCCACGCTTCGTTGAGGGCTACCAGGTGCGCAAAACGTCGGTCGTCTTCAACGGACGGTATCACCTCTACTTCTATCCTGAACTTGGCACGATTGTTCGCCAACAGCGCCCTGATGTGCTGCATATCGACGAGGAGCCATATAACCCTGTCGGGGCGCAGGCGCAACGGCTGGCGGACGCGCTCGGCGCTCGCACGGTCTTCGTCTCGTGGCAGAATCTTTATCGTGCCTACCCCGCGCCGTATGCCTGGATAGAACGCTACAACTACCATCGCGCTGCCGCGATCATCGCTGGCAACGCCGATGCCGCTGACATATTGCGTCGCAAAGGATATACTGGCCCGACCGCTATCTTCTCCGTGCATGGTGTCGATCCCAATATATACCGACCCTTACCACGTACATCCTCCTCCGGCGTATTCGTTATCGGATATTTGGGGCGACTGGTCTTCTACAAAGGTGTTGGCCTGCTTATCGAGGCGCTGCAAGGGATGCCAGATCACTGTCGGCTGCGGCTGGTTGGCAGCGGGCCGGATGAACGCGCGCTTCGCCGCATCGCCAGTGAGCGGGGCGTCGCGGAACGGGTCGATTTTGTGCCAGCGGTTGCTACCGGCGACGTTCCTCGGATGCTGGCAGATATAGATGTGCTGGCGGCGCCGTCGTTGACACAGTCGAACTGGAAAGAGCAGTTTGGGCGGGTGTTGATCGAGGCGATGGCTTGTGGTATTCCCGTGATTGGCTCGGATTCGGGGGAGATACCCCACGTCGTTGGCGCCGCGGGCATGATTGTGCTGGAAGGAGATGTCGAGGCTTTGCGGGTCGGCCTCATGCGATTGGTGAATGATGCCGCGATGCGCGAACGATTCTCGCGCGCTGGTCGCGCCCGGGTGCTGGAGCAGTTCACGCAGGAGCGGGTAGCCCAGAGGACGGTCGCGGTCTACCATGAGGCGCTTGGCCATCGGGAGGCGCGCAGATGATTCTGGGAGCGAATGACCGCATCGATTTGCAGATACACACGATCTATAGCGATGGCCAGTGGCAGCCTGGCAATCTCTTCGCGCACCTTGCGCGGGAACAATTCCGGCTCGTCTCGATTACTGACCACGATTCGATGGAGCATCTCGACGAGTTGCGGACACTCGGAGATGAGCATGGCGTCTATGTGCTCCCAGGCGTGGAGATGACGACGAACTGGCGCGGGAAGAGCGCCCACCTGCTCTGCTACGCCGCCGCGTTTCGCGGTGATGCTCTGGCCCAGTTGGGGCGCACCACCGTGGCCAGCCAGTTGGCCAACACGCAGGCCGTCTACGAAGAACTCATGCGCCAGGGGTATCGTTTCGCGCCACAGACAACTCCGCCAACGCGGCCAATCGATAATGCACGCCTGTTGCAGTCCCACGGCTACGCGGCGTCGCTGGATGGCGCGTTGCGGATGATTGCCGACGCGGGCTATCGCTCGATCAGTATGCCACTTGCCGAGGCGGTCGCGGCGGCTCACGCTGACGGCGCGGCGGTGATATTGGCGCATCCGGGGCGCGGTGGCGGAGAGATTCATCGCTATGAGATTCCGCTGCTCACGGAGATGCTGGCCGATGTGCCGCTCAATGGCATCGAGGCGCGCTACCCTACCTACAGCGAAGACCAAGTTGCGGCCTACAGTGCGTTTGCAGATGAGCGCGGGCTGCTGGTCAGCGCTGGCTCCGATTCGCACGGCCCCGAACAGCGGCTGCCAATCGCCTATCCAGCTTCGACATGTAGGGAGTTGTTGGCTCGTTGCGGGATAACTATCCAATAAGAAGCCTCCTCCCGCATGCAGACAGGAGGAGGCGAATGTTTCAACGCTGTCATGCCGACGCTATTCGTAGCGCAGCACTTCGAGCGGGCGGACGCGCGTCGCGCCCCAGGCGACAAATCCCGCGACGGCCATACAGACGGCTGCGGTAGCCAGGACAATTCCTAGCACCAGCGGAGTCGCGACACCAAATGGCGAATTGAAAACAACCTTACTGAGAATCGTCGTGGCCAGCGTCACCAGGAGCATCGCGAGCAAGGCCCCGGTGAATCCAACGACGCCGTTTTCGAGCAGCACCTCGCCAAGGACACTGCGACTGGTGAAACCTACCGACTTGAGGATGCCCAACTCGCGCCGCCGTTCCAGCATCGCCAGCGCCACCGCGTTCGCGATGATGATGATGCCTGCGATCATGGCGAGCGAGGCAATCGCCGTCAGCATGATGATCAGGTTGTTGAGCAACGTGTTGATCAACAGCAGCAGCTCAACGAAGCTGAACGTCTGCACGTCGGGTACAGCCTTCTGGATCTGATGCAGCTTCTGGTCGGCCTGTGTCGGGTCAAACTTCAGCTGGAAGAGATAGAGCGGCTTGCCACCAGAGAGTGTGAATGCCTGGCTGCTATCGGTCCAGATGGTGCCAAACGAGCTGTCGAGGTCGCTGTAGAAGCCAACGACTGTGAATGTCACGGTCGTCTTGCCCAGCTGATCCGCGACGACGAATGTGTCGTTCAGTTTCAGATTTAGCGGCGCAAGCGAGGCCGACTGCGGCATGATGACATTCGACGTTCCCGCGTCGGCGGGCGTGAGGTTACGGCCTTTGGCGCCGTGATCGAGATGACCAGCCACGATGGTCGTCTGGGGGAGCGCGCTCTGACTGAGATCAAAACCCTGGACGCTGCTGAGGAACGCATAGGCACCCTGTTTGCCGATATTGTTCGGGCCACCGCGACCAGCATCCTTCACGACCGTTGCCATCGGCACGCCGTTGACCGAGATCGGCAGCCCCTGGGCAATGCTGTTCTCCTGCTGGGCCTGAATGCCAGAGATGCCTTTCAGCGTCTGCTCAACCTGGGCTCGATTCGCCGCTCCCGCCAGCACAAACGAATTGTAGCGTGAGTTCGTCAATAGCGCCTGGTTGATCTGATCCTTGATGTTCTGCCCAAGCACCAGGATGATCCCAATCGCGAAGACGCCGATGAAGAGCGCGATGAGCGTCGTCACCGTGCGCGCGCGCTGGCGGCCAATGTTGCGGATCGCCATCTTGACGTTGGACTTCCAGGTGCGCGGCAGCAAAACCAGGACGAAGCCAAACGCCGCCACGATCAGCAGTAGCACGCCGAATCCCGGAGCGATCCAGCTGACGCCTGCGGCAACCAACAGCCCCGCAAGCACGATCAGCACATACCACCAGGGGAACCCATCTGGAACGGGGAGCTTACTGATGACCAGGACGACCAGTGTAAAGAACAGGCTTAGCAGCACGAGGAGCGCGCCGGTTATCACGACGGCCCAGAATGTGAGCCAGAAGTTACCGAGGACGACAAAGGAGAGCGCGAAAAACATGCCGACCAGCAGCACCGAGAGGCCGATTGTCAGCAGGACGCTTCCAACACGTGAGCCTTCCGCCATCCCGCGAAGCACCGCCAGCGGACGAATCTCGCTCGCCTGCACAATGGGCATGAGGCCGAAGATCAACGCGGTAAAGAAGCCTATGGCGACCCCTGAGGCAACGGTGAATGGATCAATCGACGTGGGTAGGTCGATAAAGAAGGCGCGCTCGACCAAGCCCTTCACCAGAAAGCTGACGCCGACGCCAATGGCCGCGCCCAATGCGCCGCCAAGGATGCCGAGAACCCCCGCCTCGAGTCCGAACATGACGTAGAGATTGCCGCGCTGGTAGCCTGCCGTCTTGAGCATTGCGATTTCAAGCTGACGACGGCGCAGCAGCACCTGCATGGTGTTGACGATACCGATGCCACCGATGAGCAGGGCCAGCAGACCGACGATGCGCAGGAAATTACGGATGCTTTGGACATTGTCCTCGTTATTTGCCAGAGCGTCCTTCGTGGTCGTGACGGTAGCCTGTGGCAGGTTCGCTTCGATGGCTTTCTTGGCCGTCGCCGCGTTGGCGTCG
>JAICKD010000863.1 GCA_025928125.1 Ktedonobacterales bacterium | reverse complement strand
GCCCAGCTAGACATCCTGACGCCCGACGCCTTCTATCACGAGGGCATCGGCCAACTGCTTCAGCGCGAGGAATTCAGCCATGCCGACGCCGACCAGGTGCGCAAAGTGGTCGAGGCGCTGGAACAGAACCGCTTGATGCCCGCGCTCGCGCCACAGGTGATGCAGGGCGACGGCGTGCAGATCATCATAGGCGGCGAGAACGAGGCCGATGCGCTCAAAGATATGAGCGTCGTCGTCGCGCGCTATGGCGAGCGGGGCGGCATGGGCGGGCTGCTCGGCATCGTCGGGCCGACGCGCATGCAGTATGGCCGGGCGGTCGCGTTAGTGCGTTACCTGACGCAGCTGCTCAACGACCTGCTCGCCGAAACGTATAACCCACAGGATGTGTCGGAGCCTGCGGGCGAGGATGGACCGGACAATCCGATGACGCCCTATTCAGACGTTTTCCAAGGTGAGGGATCATGAGCCAGGACGAGCACACCACAGCCGGAGCCGATATCCAGTCTGAACCGTCCGCAGACATCCAGGCCGACGCGCCACCCATCACCCAGGCGGATGTGACGGCGCAGCCTGCCGCCTCAGACGACAGCGCAACCTCAGCGGGGAGCGCGGATGACGCCAGCGCGCGTATCGCGGAGCTGGAGCGTCAGTTGGCCACCGAGCGCGACGCCGCCACCGACTACATGCAGAAGTGGCAGCGCGCCGTGGCCGACTTCGCCAACTTCAAGCGCCGCGCCCAGCAGGAACAGGAGCAGCGCGACCAGTTGTTCGCCGCGCAGGCGCTCGCGCCCGTGCTGCATGCGTTGGATAGCTTCGAGCGCGCCTTCGCCACGCTGCCCGATTCGCTCCGTGGCTATACCTGGATCGAAGGGGTGGCGCTGGTGGACTATCAACTGCGGCGCGCGCTGGAGGCGCAGGGAATTACTGAGGTAGCCGCCGAGCCAGGTGAGGCGCTCGATCCGACACGCCATCAGGCGGTGGGCGAGGTCGAGACCGACCAGCAACCCGAGGGACACATCGCCATCGTCCTCCAGAAGGGCTACCAGATATCCAGCCTGCTGATAAGGCCCGCGCTAGTGCAGGTGGCGCGGACGCCGCAAGCCTCCGGGGCGGCTGGGGCGTCGGGGCAGATGGACGGTGAATCGAGCGCGCCAGCCACGCCTGAAGTGCCTGAAGAGACGCAGCCATCCGGGCCTGCGCCGTGATTTGGCGTGCGTGATCGTGTGAGTTGCGACACAGACGTAATGCGCAACGTAGACATCCATGTGCAGAGTAGAAAAGCCCGAATCGCGAACCGTTTCGAATGTTCATGTTAAGGAGTACCAATCGTGGCAAAAGTGATTGGCATAGACCTGGGAACGACTAATAGCTGCGTCGCGGTGATGGAGGGCGGCGAGCCTGTCGTCATTCCCAACGCCGAGGGCAGCCGCACGACGCCATCCGTCGTCGCCTTCACCAAGAATGGCGAGCGGCTGGTGGGCGAGGTGGCCAAGCGCCAGGCCATCACGAACCCGGATCGGACCATCCGATCGGTGAAGCGCCACATGGGCAGCTCCTGGACGGTGGACATCGACGGGAAGAAGTACACGGCCCAGGAGATCTC
>JAICKD010000233.1 GCA_025928125.1 Ktedonobacterales bacterium | reverse complement strand
TCCGCAGCCTCTTTGATGATTGCATACTGCTCGTCAGTCAATTCAAATACATGGCTCATACGACAGCCCGCGACTGGAAACGCTTGGAGAAGCACGACACGCGCATTCCAGTCTACCATATAGCCGTAACGATTCGGACTACAGCACGCCCGCTAATACACCACAATCGGTGTGCCGATGGGCGTCCAGTTGTAGATCCACGCCATGTTGTTCTCAGGCAGGTTCACGCAGCCGTGCGAACCGCCGCTGAACGCCGCGGGATCCCAGTGCGGCAGGTTGGTATCCGGCCCGAACTCGGCACGCCACCAGGCGTCATGGAGGAAGTAGCCATTCGGCGCGTAGGCGATGGCGTAGTTGATCGGCGTCGGCGCATAGTAGTCCGGCGAGCCGGGCGGATCCGGCGACGTGAACTCTGTATGGTAGAGCTTGTACATTGCGTAGTGCAGCCCCGGCCACGACGGCAACTGCTCGTTCGGGCGGTAAGCGCCAGTCGTCACATACGACCACCAGACCATCTTGCCGTTCTCATAGGCGCGCAACGTCTGCTCTCGCAGTGAGACGACGATCACCTTGCCGGTGAGATGGTAGGCTGTGTTGATGAGCAGCAGGTCGGTTGCGTGCGGTTGTGAGTGCGGGGTCGGGTCGTTCAGGTTGTCTTTGAGCGCGCGCAGGTTGATCGTCAAGTTGCCGATGACGTCATCCGCTTCCTGATATGACTCCACATCGTGGGCGGCGTAGAGAACGTCGTGGGCGTCGCCGACACCTACCCAATGATCCAGGTACTCATAGTCGGCTGGATAGTCGCCATTTGGATAGGTGCAGTTGTCCAGATGACAGGTCAGCCGGATATTCGCGACCGTGTTCACCAGCTTCTGCAACTGCGCGTAGTCGCTGAACGCCTTGGCCTTGAGCAGCGACAAAGACATCGCATCGATCTGCTTGTTGATGGTCTGGCCAAGCTGGAGGTAGTCGGTCGTGCTCTTCGCCGCCTTCAGTTGAGTCACGTCGTCGTCATGTTGCTGCTGGAAGGTTGTCGTATTCTGGCCATAGGTCTTGAGCAAGTCAATGCGCGCCTGGAACGAGTCGAGCAGGGCAGCGCCAATATAGGGCGTCGCCTCGGCCTGGTCGGCCATCAACTGGACGATCTGGCCGTCGATCACCGTAACCAGCTTGGCGTAGCGGTCGGCGGGCAGGCCCGCGCGAATCGCGTCGAGATTCTGCTGATACTCGATCTGGCCCATGGCGGAGTTCATCCCGGCGTTCTGCAGTGTCCGCAGAATCGTCTGGAAGTCCTGGAGCTTCTGGTAGGCTGGCCAGAGCGCATGTAACGCCGCCGTCTGCTGCTGCGCGGTCGTGTCTACTCTGGCATAGTCGCCCACCGTCTTCGCGGCGTTCCAGTCCTGCACTGCCTGATCGAGCCGCGCCTGATAGACATCGATCTCGCTGAAGCCTTCGCCGCGTAGTTGCGTAACCGCCTTCGCGAACGCCTGAATGTCGTCGTTGGCCTGTTTCTGCAGGGTCTGCTGGGCGTTCTGCTCCATGCTGACCAGTTGGTTGTAAAGCAGTGTATAGTTGGCCGCGGCGTCCTGGTAGTTATAGTTGAAGCCGCCCTCGCCAGACGAAATCTGGTTTTCCTGCGAGACGATGGGGTTCAGCATTGAATCGGGCAGGCCGAGCGTCGTGCGCGCATGCTTCAACTCGTTATCGAGGCGCGACTTGTTCTGCTGGGCCGCCTCCTGATTGGGGTCGCTGCCACAGGCCGCCAGCGTCATAGTGACCACAACGACGATCAGCAGCGCCATGACCCAGCGGGGTGTGCGGCGGGGAAGTGTATTTCCAGACCGGCGTCCAAACATGCTCGACCGAACCTCCTCGCGCCACACCGCGGAGTCACTACGATGCGCGCATCATGCACATGAGCCTGCATTGGCGCGACGGAGACTCTCCTCATCCGCTTAACCGAATAAACGTACAGAGTAGCCCTGGGGAACATCAATCGCT
Organism: Ktedonobacterales bacterium; assembly: GCA_025928125.1. Classification (GTDB taxonomy): domain Bacteria; phylum Chloroflexota; class Ktedonobacteria; order Ktedonobacterales; family JADMIN01; genus DAHUXT01. Next base: position 3,989 of record JAICKD010000233.1, on the reverse strand, counting down.
CGCGAGTACTGAAAGATCGTACGCTGAGAAGTTGCGTCAACGCGCGCTCAGGAAACGGGAAGTCGCCCAGTTCACCTCTGAACATAAAAGGTAACCTGGCGGCAACTTCCGTTTCCATAGTATGAGACGAAGCGGCTATCTGCTTCTGTGCTGAGGCTGGCCGAGAGGTATACGAAGGGGTGCGGTGGAATGTCGCGGCGCTGGACGCGGGCGGTTAAAACCGCGCCTAAACGGCCTCGCTCCGCTCCGCCACGAAACCTGCCCGGTTGGGCCGCTGCCGCTCCGCGCGCCCTTGCGCGCTTCTCGCCTTGTGCCTCGGCTCGCGCGGCTGCCCTGCGCAGGTTCAAACAGTCGCGCATGGGCGGATACGATCCACGAGACGCTGTCCGGGGAGTCCGCGTAGGCGGACTTTGTGGCCGCAGGCCCGCAAGGCGCGGTTTTAACCGCCCGCGCTCCTCACCGTATGAACCGATATTACTGGCCGAACGGGCCGCCCCCGCCCAGGCCACCCAGCCCACCTAAGCCGCCACCGCCGCCCAGGCCGCCGAGGCGCCCCCTGCGGCCCTTTCTGCCCGGCTGCTGCATCGCCATCATCTGCTTCATCATCGTCTGCGCCTGCTTGAAGGAGGCGAGCAACTGGTTGATCTCCTGCGGAGTCGTGCCGCTGCCCTTCGCGATGCGGCGCTTGCGGCTGCCGTTGAGGATGTCGGGGTTGTGGCGCTCCTCCATCGTCATTGAGAGGATGATCGCCTCGGTCTGCTTCATCTGGTCGCCTTCCAGCGCGGCCTTGACCTGCGGATCGCTCATCGCCTTGCCCATGCCGGGGATCATTTCGAGCAACTGCGCCATTGGCCCCATTTTGCGCATACTGCGCATCTGCTGGAGGAAGTCTTCGAGGTCGAAACGGCCCGTCCCCATCTTGCGGGCCATCTTCTCGGCCTGCTTCTCGTCGATCTGCTCGCGGGCGCGCTCGATCAGCGACATCACATCGCCCATGCCCAGAATGCGCTGCGCCAGCCGGTCGGGATAGAACTGTTCGAGCGCGTCGAGCTTCTCGCCCGTACCCATAAACTTGATCGGTACACCGGTCACCTGGCGGACGGAGAGCGCCGCGCCACCACGAGCGTCGCCATCCATCTTGGTCAGGATGAGTCCGGTCAGCCCGACGGTCTTGTTGAACTCGTCGGCCACGCGCACGGCGTCCTGGCCGGTCATCGCGTCCACCACCAGCAGCACTTCCTGCGGCTGGGTGCGCTGGCGGATCGTGGCGACTTCGTGCATCAGGTCCTCGTCGATATGCAGGCGGCCCGCAGTATCGAGGATGAGAATGGTCAACGCCTGCTCGCGCGCCCATTTGAGGCTGCGCTGGGTGATGTCTACCGGCTTGTTGCCCGCTGGCTCGGCATAGACGGGGATATCGAGCTGCCGCCCGATCTGCTGCAACTGCTGGACGGCGGCGGGCCGCTGCATGTCGGCGGCGACCATTCCCGGCTTCTGCCCGTTCTTGCGGAACCAGTTCGCCAGCTTGCCCGCGTGGGTTGTCTTGCCGGAGCCTTGCAGGCCAACGAGCATGATGATGGTGGGCGGCGCTCCGGCGAACTGAATCTTGCCGCTGCCCTCGTCCTCGCCGCCGAGCATAGTGACCAGCTCTTCGTGGACGATGCCGAAGATTTGCTGCGCCGCCGTGACGCCGCTGAGCACCTCGGCGCCGACGGTTGCCATAGCGCGCTCCTGCACGCGCGCGACGAACTGCTTGACCAGCTTGAAATTGACATCGGCTTCGAGCAGCGCCTGGCGCACCTCGCGCATGGCCTCGGTCACGTCCTGCTCGGTGATCCGGCCCTTGCCACGCAAGCGCTCGAAGACGCTATCGAGCCGCTGAGAGAGACTTTCGAACATCTAGTGGAACCTCCCACTTCTGGAGGAGAATAGTGCATCCATTGGCCCCGAAAGTAGCGAGGCGGTATCTCAAAACATACCAGAACAGTATATCATGAGGCATTGCTTACTCATGCGGAAACGGCGCCACACTGTCCTGTCGTCTCTATGATCGAATGCTATACTGATGTCGGAGCGTGCCGCAGACGAAGGAGTCGCCGCATATGGAGAGCTCGCGATCTCGGCGAAGGATGTTCCCGCGCATCACTGGCGTCGCGCTGTTAGTGACGACGCTGGCGCTGCTCGCGGGCTGCGCCGTGCCGTTGCCCTGGGTTCCGGCGTATAGCTCCTCTTCATCCACCATTCATAGCGGACCCGGACCGATGCCATATGTCTGGACGCGTGTGACGCCGCCACCGCCCACCCCGCAACAGGCATTCACGGCGGGTATCAGCCAACTACGGCTATGTATCAGCAGCACTATTCCTGCCCGCTCGGTGACGGAGATCTGGCTCACGGCGGGACCGACCTATGGTGTCGTGCTCTTGCTTGCCGATTGCTCGAATCAGCCAGATGACACCCGACAAGGCATCGCGATTTTGCCTATCGCGCTCGACAACGTCGCGCATCCGACCTGTTCGGCGTGGGTGCTGGGGAATGGTGGCCTGTTGACACGCCAACTCCCACCCGATGCAAACCTGGGGGAGACGACATATGTGATTCCGTCGTGGTTGCCGCTGCCACGCGACACCTACGAGCCGGAGCAGGTGGGAGGCGGTATGGTACCGTCAGCGCTGTTCTCGCTGGAGTCCAGCACGCGGCTCTTCATCACCGGGCGCTACGCGGGCAGCGCGACTCGTCCCGGCGGCGCGGAAACGGTCAGCGTCGGCGGGCGGACTGGCTGGCAGGTGACTGACCACGATATCGTCACGGTCACGGTCCCGCTGGCCGATGGCTGGACATTCTTTTTCTCCGGCACGGCAGACGCCACGACAATGCAGCATCTCGCCAGCGTCTCGCTCTCGCACCTGGATACGCTGCTGCCAAAGCCATTGCCTACGCCAACCGATTACCCGCAGCCAACGCCAGCCTGTTAATCTGGAAGGCGCGCCTTCACGGTTTCCCAGATGAGGTCAGCCAGCGCGTCGGGTGGCTGCGTGGCGTCCACCACGAGGATGCGTTGCGGCTCGGCGGCGGCAAGCTCCAGGTAGCCTGCCCGCACCCGCTGGTGAAATGCCAGGCTCTCGCGGTCGATGCGATCCCAGTCACCGCCCTCCGCCGACGCCTCTACCTTGCGCGCCTGCCCCGCCTCGGCTGGCAAATCCAGCAGCAGCGTCAGGTCGGGGCGCAAGCCATCTGTCGCCATATCTTCGAGTGTGAGGATGGTCGCCATATCGAAGCCGCGCGCCGACCCCTGATAGGCGCGGGTGGCGTCGGCATAGCGGTCGCTGATGACGATCTCGCCCGCCGCCAGATGCGCGCGGATGGCGGGGACGTGCTGGGCGCGCGCGGCGGAGAGGAGCAGCGCCTCGGTTAGCGGCAACGTCTCTTCGACTGGTTCGTCTCCTGGCGCCCAGCCCGCCTGCGCCAGCGCGATCCGGCTCGGTTCGGGATTGAGTATCAGCGCGCGAATCGCCCCGGCCAGCGGTGTGCCGCCCGGCTCGCGCGTCAGCCAGACCGAGCGCCCGCTCTCATGCAGCCGCGCGGCGAGTCGCTGGGCCTGCGTGGACTTGCCCGATCCCTCGATGCCTTCCAACGTTAGAAACATGCATTTATACCTTCTGGTGGTCCGCCTGCACGCCCTCACTGCCATCCGCCAACTGGACGATCTCGAAGTCGCCGAAGAGGACGGGCGCCTCCTGCCGCATCACGCGGCAGAGCTTGACGGCGAACTTACGGATCTCCGGCTCGGCGCCCTCGCCGCCGCGCAGGGTCAAGATCCAGCGGAGGGCGCGCGCGTTGGCGGAGAAGAGCATCTTCGTCTCGGTGGCGTTCGGCAACACACTTCGCGCCGCTTCCCTCGCCATCTTCAGCCGCTGCGTCCGTGGCAGGTCACCATGTTGCTCCTGCACCTTCCGCGCCAGCGCCGCCACCAGTTCTTTATATGCCGC
>JAICKD010000338.1 GCA_025928125.1 Ktedonobacterales bacterium | reverse complement strand
GCTCATGCGGGGAATAACTCGCTGATTGCCAGGCTGCGGCGAATGTGCCGCTTGCCGGTACCCAGTGTCCATGAGCCGATGTCGTCATCATCCAACCGCCGTAGCGCCAGGAGTGCGGCCCCCACCTCCGGTGAATGCAGCGGCGGGCGAAACGTCGCCTGCGGCGCCGTCTGCTGGATGATCCGGTGGAATGGGTCGGTGACCCATGGCTCGGCCTTGAAGACGCTGCCGACGGTCGAGACAGGAAAGGTCTCCTGCCGCATTTCGAGCATGCGGATGATGGCAGCCGCGCTCTCGCCCAGACGAGCGCCTGCCTGGGCGAAGATGTTTTGTGCAACAGGATCGCCCTGCTCCGCGACCTCCCACACACGTTCGGCGAAACTGGCGATCTCGAACTTGCCGAAGGGCGTGCTATCCACCAGCCGACGCATCTCCTCGGCGTTATCCACTCCGTAGTTCACCTGCATCTCGCGCACCAGCGCCGACGGCTCTTCGCGCCCGTCGAGCATGCGCATCGCCGCGCGAATCGCAGCCAGCCCAATCGCGTAGCCGCTGCCCGCGTCGCCCAGAACGTAGTCCCACCCGTCGGTGCGCCAGAGCTGGCCACGGGCATTCATGCCGAGGCCAGTCGCGCCAGTACCCGCGATGATGACGACACCGGGCTGGGCCTCAGTCGCCCCGGCCCACGCGCCCACGACATCATTCTCGACGATGATAGGGCCGGTATAGCCCAGCGTGCGCGCGGCGCGTTGCGGCACCGGCAGGTCCAGGTCGGTATCGAATCCGGCGAGGCACATCGTCATCGCCGCGATCTGGGCAAGCGGCAGATTGGCAGTAAGCAGCGCGCCATTGATGGCATGCGCGATATTTGTGCTGGCGGCCTCCATCCCAACGGAGCGCTGGTTGGCGGGTCCGCTGGTGGCGGCGCCGACGACTCCGACATTCTCGCCGAAGACTGCCACATTCGTTTTCGTTCCGCCGCCATCAACGCCTATGACATAGCGCATGCCAACCTCCTGCCAACCTCCCGGGCATCTACCATATTCGTTTTCGCCGCTCAATCTTCTGCCGCCCTGCGCGCCGTCCCAGCAAAGGCCTGCTGTATCGCCGCCTCGATATCCTGTTCATCCAGCGGTCGGCGCCCCTCCACCTCGGATGGCCTGAGCAGCAGTAGGTATTCATGGTTGCCGTCGCGCCCGGTGATGGGCGATGCGATCAGTCCGCAGGGTACGAAGCGTTGTTCGGCTGTAGCGGGCGCTGCCTCAGCCGTTACCCACGACAGCAGCTCGCGCAAGACCCGCCGATGCACCGTTGGCTCGCGAATGACGCCGCCACCGCGATCAGCCTCGGCGCGGCCTGCCTCGAATTGCGGCTTCACCAGCGCGACCACCCATCCTTCGGGCTTCAGCAGCGTCAAGACGCGCGGCAACACTAGCCGTAACGAGATAAACGACACGTCGATGACGGCGCAATCGACGAGCTCCGGCAGCGCCTCCAGATGGCGGATATTCGTCCGCTCCATGACCGTCACTCGTGGGTCGTTGCGCAACGTCCATGCCAACTGACCGTGGCCAACGTCCACCGCGTAGACGCGCGTTGCCCCGCGCTTCAGGAGCAGGTCGGTGAATCCTCCTGTTGAAGCGCCCACATCCACGCAGGTAGCGCCGGTGGAGTCGAGGTGAAAGGCGTCGAGCGCGCGCTCCAGCTTGAGGCCGCCCCTGCTGACAAACCGGGTCTCGCTGGCGGAGACAGCCAGTTCGATGGTGGCATCCGTGGCGACGAGCGTTCCAGCTTTTGGCGCCAACTGGCCAGCGACGCGCACCTCACCCGCCATGATAAGCGCCCGCGCTCGTTCTCGGCTTGGCGCAAGTCCACGCGCCACCAACAGCACATCCAGCCGCTCGCGCGCGAGTTTCGGACGCGCGGCGCCCCCGGATTTCCGCGCCTCAGTACCCATTTGTCGTAATCTACTCGATCCGCGATTTATCTCTTCAGTGTTGCGCCATACCAGCCGCTCTACAGCGTAGCGGACGGCAAGTACAACATGCGCCACGGGGCCATTTTCACAGAATTCAGCCTGGCGCTATTCTCACTTTCGCACATTTCGGCCAATTCAGCGAATATATTATGGGCGGCTGAACCAGAGGTCGGAATCCATCAGCGCGAGGTAGTCACCTTCAACGGCGTAGAGGCCATCCTGATAGGCGATCAAGCCATCGATATCATGCGTGATAACGCGGACCCAAAGGTCAAAGTCGGCTCGCACGACAACCGAGGGCGCCGGGTGAGGCCCGCGCGCCACCTGAATCTCGCCCCCGGCAATGGCCGCATGGCAGATGCCCTGCTCCCGGCCAGAGAATTCATATTGCAGTACCAATGATCGGTCGCCTGCCGCGGTAGGCTCAAAACTCGTTTTCATGGCGAGAAGATAATCATCAATGGTCCGAATCGCCACAGCGTCCATCCTCCCCACTGCCCTTCCCGCGACCACAACGCCCGATAGCGTCATGTCTGTCGCATGTGCTCGCATCTACACTATCCGCCGGAGGCGCCAGACACATGTCCCAGAGTTGCTGGCGAGTCTGCCCCGTTTCAGTGTGCCATGGTATCATACTTGAGCACGCTTGTGTGTACTCGATGCACATCAAATTTGCATCGAATCTTATCGGAAAGGCGCGAGTTCGCTGGTGAGCGACGAATCGACGACAACCAACGCCGGAACAGGCGCGCGCCTGGCGCTGCGCACAGATGGCGCGTCTCGTGGCAACCCGGGTCCGGCGGCGGCTGGCATCGTCATCGAGCGGGTGGATGGTACCATCCTTGCGCAACACGGGCAGTATCTTGGCGAGATGCCGAACAACCAGGCAGAGTATCGCGCACTCATTCTTGGGCTGAAGCTGGTCACCGATCGCCAACCCGCCGCGGTGGATATCTACATGGACAGCGAGTTGGTAGTGCGCCAGATGACCGGCGTCTATCAGGTGCGTGACGCGACGCTACAGCAGCTTTATCGGGAAGCGATGGCGTTGGTCAAGGCGCTGCCACAGGTCACCTTTACCCACGTGCGACGCGCCCAAAACGCGCTGGCCGACCGACTGGCGAATCAGGCGCTGAACGAGCGGCTGCGTACGCATCATTAGCACGGCAACTGAGCGGCGCCAAATGGCGACGACCGGAAGGAATTGTCATGGCACAAGCACCTGCCCGTGCGACGCCGACCTGGCCCGCGCCGCGCAAAGGCGCCCAGCCAGCGACTCGCCGTGACCTGTTGCGCCGCCTCGTCGTCGTTGCTCTGGTGGCGCTGGTGGTCCTGCTCAGCATCGTCGGTTTTACGTTCGCGCGGCTGAATGCCACGGTAACCAGTTACCCTGGCTCACACTTCAACCAGGGGAAGAATGCGGTCTGGCTGGAGCATACGTGGGTCGGTGATGTCCATAGTAGCGAGGACTTTGACGCGCTGGCCGACCAGCTTGAGCGCGAACAGATTCGCTACGTCTATGCCCACGTCGGACCCATGAGGAGCGACGGGAGCATCCCTGACTCGCTAGCGCCCCAGGCTGCCGCGCTCACGGAACAGCTTCACGCGCGCCTGCCGAATGTACAGGTGCTGGCATGGATTGGCCAGCTGGAGGTGGCGAGTGGTCAGCCGGGGGATGAGACGGTGAACATCGCCGACTCACAGGTGCGCGCGGGCATCGTGCAGACGGCTGCCCGTTTCGTGCGCGACTTCGGCTTCGACGGTGTCCACTATGACATCGAACCCATCACGAATAACAACAGCCACTTCCTCGACTTGCTGAGCGAGACCCGCGCCGCGCTCCCAACCGGAGCGATGCTCTCGATCTCCGCGCAGAAGTGGGCGCCGAACGCGCATATCGCCGACTGGGCGCATGACGTCGGCAAAGCGGGCGCGTGGTGGACCTCGTACTACTTCTCCAGGGTGGCGGAATACGTCGATCAGCTGGTCGTGATGGCCTACAATACCGCCATGCCCACGGCGAGCCTCTACTCGCTTGCGGTGAAGCAGGAAACAGCCAATATTCTGGACGCGGTGCGCACCGCCCATCACGTCCCGCAGGTGCTGATGGGCGTGCCGACTTATAGCGGCAGCGACTTCTGGTATCACGATTCGGCGGAGAATATGTCGTCCGGCCTGGAGGGCGTCACCGCCGGACTCAATAGCAATCGCCAGACTTCCCCATTCGTCGGTGTGGCTATCTACCGTCTGGCGACCACCAACCAGGCTGAGTGGAAAGACTACGAGCGTCTCTGGCTCGGCAAATGACCCCCGATTGGAGCCAGCGTCCGGTACTTTTGTCCCGCGCGCATGCATATCCCGCGCATCTGTGGGAACCTCTGCTATGAAAGACCCCTTTGGATGAGTGGTGATATTTCTGATGCGCATCGGCCTCCCCGGTCGGTGGGTGTTGTACGAGGTGGAGCATGGGCTGGACATCAAACGGCAACGACAATCAGCAATTCTGGGACGAAGACGCAGCGGATGCGGCTAACGACCAGCTACCCGTCGGCGGCAAAGACGGCGATGCGCCTATCCAGGCCGTCGTCGCGCAGGACTTTTCGACACGACGACTGCCCGCGATTAGTGATACGCAAAAAGCGCCCGTCATCGTCCGCGGGAGTGGCGTCTCGATGGGCAAGCCGTTTCTCAAGCGCCGCGAGCGTCCACTGACGCTGCGCATTGCGGTGCTGACGCTGATGGCGTGCATCATCGTGACAGGCATCTTTGCGATTTATCCTCTCGGCACGGGCCAGGCGAGCGGAGGAACCGTCTTCCAGGCGTTGGC
>JAICKD010000285.1 GCA_025928125.1 Ktedonobacterales bacterium | reverse complement strand
GTGTAGTAGCGTTCGCGCGCCAGATCGAAGATACGGCGCATCGGCTCGTCGTCGCGGCGACGAATCTCCTGCAACTGCACCGCGCGCATCTGGCTCAACTCTTCTTCAGGCAGCGCGGGGTGCAGCAGCACATCGGCGAAGAGATCGAGGGCGGTATCGAGCCGGTTGCCGACAATCTGCGCCGAGTAGCGGGCGAATTCGATGGCCGTCTCGCCACCTTTGCGCGCGCCGAGCGCCTCGAACTCCTCCGTCAGCTGGCGCACCGAACGGTGCTCCGTCCCCTGGAACATCATCTCGGAGAGCAGATAGGTCAGGCCAAGCCGGTCGTCCGACTCATCGCGTATGCCCGCGTCGAGCTGTATGCCGAAGGTGACGGAGGCCAGGCTCGGCATCCGCTGCCCGACCATGCGCAGCCCATTCGGAAAGACGTGCATGAAATAGTTTGGGGCCAACTCGCTGCCCGTCGCGCTGGTCGCGCTCGTCGACTCTGATGTGTTCACCCAATGTATCCTTTCTGCCGGCGAAAGAATACGCCGGGATTTCTCGTCATGATTGTACGATACCATAGCATCCGCCCGCTGCCGATGTCAGCCCATCAGCTCTGGGACAACGACTCAGCCGACGCCGAATCAACCTGCTCATGCCGACGCGACCAGCGCGGCAGAATCGCCCGCATGGCGATGCCTTGTCCCAGGAGCGTTATTAGCACGACGCCATAGGTGACGAACTCAAACAGGCTGCTGTTGGGTATGCCTTGCGGCAGACTGAGCACCAGCGCCAGGGAGAGCGCGCCTCGCAGCCCCGAGAGCAAGATGATCGGTCGCCAGCTACGTGGCACCGGCATGATGGAGCTACGAAGGCGTTTCCGCGCGCTCCGCCTACGATGCGCATACCAGTAAGCGATGCCGTTCTGAAGCGTCAGCAGCAGAAAGATCATCAGCGCGCGCCCGACAATAACCCCGGCGATTGCCCAGAGCAACGGCCCGAAGACCGCGCCGATATGCGAGTTGCTAATTTGAATACCCAGCAGCAGAAAGAGCAGAGAGTTGGCGATATAGCTAATGAACTCCCAGACGTCATCCACTACATCGCGCGTTCGTTCAGACATACTGCGCTGTCGCCCATAGCTGCCGAGGGTAAGGCCAGTCATCACAACCGCCAGCAGCCCCGATGTGTGGAGGAGATCGCCCACCAGATAGACGCCATACGCGGCGCTAAAGGTGATGGTCATCTCGATCAGGTGGTCATCGAAGTGCCTGAGCAGCCGTGAGATGAGAAAGCCAAAGGCCAGCCCAATCAACGGACCACCAATGACGAGCCAGACCGTCTCCACACCCACCTGCCACCCGGCGATGGACTGCGCCGACCTGCCCTCCTCGATCAGCAACAGACCAAGGACAATGGTATAGGCGGCGGCGCCGATGCCGTCATTGAACAGGCTCTCACCTTCGATGATCGTGCGCAGCCGCTCGCCCATGCGCAGCTGCCGGAAGAGGCTGACGACGGCCACCGGATCGGTGGGCGAGATGATCGCGCCGAGCAGCAGCGCTTCGAGCCAGGTGAGGCCAGCGCCGAAGTGGAGGGCGGACGCAGCCACCGCCAGCGCAATGAGCAGGCCAGGCACAGCCAGCAATAACACGGGCAGCCAGTTCTTCAGCAGCACCGTGACGCTGACATTCCAGGAGCCTTCAAAGAGCAGCACAGGAATGAAGATGAAGAGTACCACCTCAGGATTGAGGTGTACGCCGGAGACAATGGGAATCCGACCAAGAGCCAGGCCAACCAGCACCAGCGCGAGCGTATAGGGAAAACGGAACTGCCGGGCAATCAGCGCCACGACCAGCGAGACAATCAGCAAGAGCACCAGTTGTTCGACCTGCTCCTCCGCCAGCGCCATTGCCTGCTCCTCTCGCTAGCAGCCAGGCCCGGCGACGCCGCTCAGGTGAATGCGCGGACCTGTTCCAGTTGCTGTACAGGATATGCACGCAATGTGCGCTTCCGCCAGCCTGTCTCAGCCGCCTCAAGGGGCGTCTCCCGCGTCTGACCCGCCCGCGAGAGGGCGCGCGAAGGCCAACCCCCAGACTGATGCCGCCCCAGCGGCGCGTAATGGGTCGGCCGCGGCGTCGAGTGTACTGCCAGTTGTGGTGACATCATCCACCAGCACGATCCGCCGTCCGGCGATCATCTTTACTGCCATGGGGCCGGAGAGTGCGAAAGCGCCAGCCACGTTGCGTCGACGCTCCACCTGCGAGAGGTGGGTCTGCGCCTCGGTCGCACGCGCACGTACCAGCACATCGGTGCGGACGGGCAGCCCCTGAGACGCCGCGAAGGCGCGCGCCAGCAGTTCCGCCTGGTTGTAGCCTCGTTCGCGGCGACGGCTGGCATGCAGCGGGACCGGGATAACCATGTCGGCGCTGTGGATATCGGATTGAAATGCCGCAATCATGAGAGGAGCCAGACATTCGGCCACGCGCCGTTGCCCGCGAAACTTGAGCGCCAGGACAGCGGGGCGAACAGCGCCGGTATAGATGGCGGCCACCCGTACCCCATCGAGATGCTTCGGGCCTCGGCCATTGGCGCAGTCCGCGCAGAGGCTGGAGGCTGAACCGCTCGTTACGTGAATCGTCTCGCCGCAGCGGACGCAGATCGGCGCAGCGGGCGGTTGCATGCTGCTCAGACAACTCGCGCAGACCATAGCGCCCACACGCTGGCAGACGACACAGCGCGGTGGAAAAATCATGTCCAGCAGGCTGCTCAGTCCCGGCATAGCGCACTCTCCAACCCACCCATCGTTTGGAACGGGGTTATACGCACTCACCCGGTGGGAGCGACGGGCGCTCCGACACGCCGTAGCAGTGTGACGTCGCCCGCGCGCCCAACAACCTGGTAATGGCCTGATCGCAGCATAATGGTTAACATGCGCTCGTCGTCCGCGCGCGAGATGGAGATAGCATCGGGTATATCCACGGCAACGTACTCGGCGAGGTATGACTGTGGATCGGGCATCAGATAGATGGTGTAGCGACTGCTCAGGCGCGGATTCAGCGAGTCGGTAGCCGCGACCGTGGCCGACTGCGGCACACGGTCCAGCAGCGCGTTGATCTCAGCCTGATGGGGAATGGGCGTATCGCCCGCGTGCCAGAATGACCCGATCATACCGCCCGCCGTCGTGGTCAGATTCCACCAGCCCGTCACCAGCAGCCAGAGAACCACCAGCGCCGGAATCCAGCGCGACGGGACGGGGATGCGCTCCAGCAGTCTGCGCCAGCCCCAGACGATCAGCCGCACCAGCGCGGTAAGACGCGCCCGGAGCGTCGTCTCGGTCGTGCGCTCAGGCAGGGGTGTTGGTTCGCCGCGCTCGGCCCTTTGGCGCGCCGCCAGCAATGCCGCGACTCCATAGATCGTGGCGGGCATAAGATAGGCCAGAATCACCGCGTTATATTGAAAGAAGCCGCTATACTGCTCGACATGCGCGCTGAGAATATTAACCGCCAGCTCCGGCAGCGCGCAGAGCCAGAGCAGAGGCATAAAGATACCTAGCCCACCGCCAGTGCGCAGCAGCATCGCCAGATAGCCGAAACGGTCGGCATCGAGGATGGTCAGCGGCAGGAACGGATTCGCAAGGATGTTCTTCAGCGCCGCGCCCGCCGAGCCGCCCAGCCAGCTATAGCGATACCAGAAGTTGTTGCCACCAGAGATGCCGCCGTTGAAGTGTGGCAATATGACGCCAAAGCACAGGGCGGCATAGCCAATCGAGAGCAGCGTCACGACCAGACCAAGACGAGGACGTTTATACCAGAAAATGATAAGCACGCCCAGCAGGGCCAGCGAAAGCGCCACATCCTCCTTGGTGAGCGCGGCAAGAATCGCCGCCACCGCGAAGGTACGATAGCGTCCGGCGTCGAGCGCCCAGATAGCGAGGATGAGCAGCGGTGTCGCCAGCGCCACGCTGTGGAAGTCCCAGAGCGCCGCGCCAAGAAACTCTGGCGCGAGCAGATACGACGCCGCAAAGGCGACACCCAGCAGCGGCAGACCCGGCAGACGGCGTAGGCTCAGCAGAAAGAGCGGAATCGCGCCAAGCGCCATCGCCACATTCTGGATCACGATCAGCGTCTCAGGCCCATCGTGAATGAGGTAGAACGGCGCGATCAGCGCCAGGATCGGCTCGACGTGGATTCCCAGGCGTGTTGGCGGGCCGAACCAATCCAGCCCGCGATTCGTGAAGCGGAGGAAGTTGCCATGGAGGGTATTCCAGACGGCCTGGTTCATGTTGCCGAGGTCGAAGGCGTCGGCGTGATAGGTCTGGTACCGGGCAATGCTATGCTGGCAGACAAGAATGCTATCGATAACGACGAGCAACAACACCAGCGCCCATGCGAGACGACGCTGCCCCTCCAGCGTACACAACGCATCCCAGCTGCGCCGCAGCCACGCCACTGCCGGGGCATCGTGTGACGTTGGCGCTGGGAGTGTGCGTTCGGTTGGAGTCGTCATGAGGGCAACATTCCGGGTATCAGAGCGGCTTAATCCGCACGAGCGCGTCGCCCTTCTGGACGAGCTGGCCATTTTGCGCCGGAATCGACGCGACGACACCCGACATCTCGCTCTTGATCTCGTTGAAGACCTTCATCGCCTCGACGATGCACACAATCTGCCCCGCCTGCACCATCTTGCCAACTTCTGCAAACGGCTCGGCGCTGGGAGACGATGCGGTGTAGAACACCCCGGTCAGCGGCGCGATGACGGCGACGCCTGCGTCGGCCGGGTTGGGCGCTGGCGCGGACGCGACTGGCTCAGCGCGCTGTAGGCGCGGCACGCGTGCGGCGGTGACGACCTGTGCCGTCGGCATAACGACAGGCGCATCGAGGCGACGCCGTAGCGCAATGCGCACGCCGTCTTCGGTGAGGTCCAACTCACTGACGTCGGTGCCTTCGAGCGCCTCCGCCAGCGCTTTTACCCGGCTGACAAGCGATTGACGTTCCGTAGGTCGCCTCCTCTATTCCATCAGCATCGCCGAACTTATCTGCTATTCTTTAGTCTCTACTCCCGACTTGCGGCCCCTCCCCGCGTCGGGGAGGGGGTAGGGGGAGAGGTCTTTTCGCCCTAGCCTTCGTAGCGACGCATCACCAAGACAGCGTTGTGGCCGCCAAAGCCCATCGAGTTAGAGATGGCAACCTGCGGATTCGTGATTCGCGCCTCGTTCGGCACATAGTCCAGGTCGCATTCCGGGTCGGGATGCTCAAGGTTGATCGTCGGCGTAATCGTGCCAGTGTGTAGCGAGAGCGCTGTCACCGCCGCCTCGATCCCGCCAGCGGCGCCGAGCGTGTGGCCAATCATGGACTTCGTGGAGCTGATCGCCAGCTTGCGCGCGTG
>JAICKD010000307.1 GCA_025928125.1 Ktedonobacterales bacterium | reverse complement strand
CCGGTCGTCGTGGATGTCACGACGAATTATCCCGGCTCTCCGGCCGCGCAGACTTTCTTTACGCCAGGCGTGAATACCGCTCCGACGCCAACCACCGCGCCAGACACTGGCACGCCAACCGTCAGCGTTGGGCCATAAGGATCATCAAAAAGCCGCCGCTACGGTGTCACAATGCTGCGGCGGCGGCCTCCGAGGTGAGCTGGCACTGCGGGCAAAAGTGCGCGCTTCTCTGGGCGACGCGGATGCGCTCGATGGGCGAGCCGCAGCGCAGGCACGGTTGGCCGGTACGGTGGTAGACCTGCACATGCTCCAGATTGCTGCCAGGCTCGTCATAGAGGCCGCGATGGCGCCCAAACGTCGTGCCACCATGCTCGATGCCCGTTCGCAGCGCCTCTTGAATCCCCGCATGCAGGGCAGCGATCTCGTCAGGGGTCAGTGACGCCGCCGACCGCAACGGATGAATCCGCGCACGAAAGAGCGCCTCGTCGGCGTAGATGTTGCCCAGGCCCGCCACCACCGACTGATCGAGCAGCGCGACCTTGATGGCCCGGCTGCTCTTGCCCAGCCGCGCTGCCAGCACATCGGGCGTGAAATCGGCGTCGAGTGGCTCTGGCCCAAGTCGGCTGAAGAGCGCGGGAAGCTCATCGGGGGCCACCACGGTAACGCGCCCGAACTTACGTGGGTCGGTGAAGAGCAATCGACGGCCATTGCTCAGCAGGAACGCCACGCGCGTATAGGGGGCGTCTTCGTCGGCGCGCGCCAGCCGCAGATTGCCCGACATGCGACGGTGAATCACGACCGACTCGCCGCTATCGAGCGTCAGCACGAGGTATTTCGCGCGTCTTCCCACCGCCAGCACGCGCCTGCCGGTCAGCCGCGCAATCAGCTCTTCGGGTGACATCCGGCTGACGGCGCGCGGCCAGAACACCTCGGTCCGGGTGATACGCGACCCCACCAATGCCTCGCGCAATTGCCGGGCAACATACTCGACTTCGGGCAACTCAGGCATGGTATTTCCCCTCCTCGTGTGGCCAGTATTTGAGTATACCGCCTGGCGTGTGGAAGGCGCATTGAGTGGTCATCGCCTTTAGAGCGGCTGGCCGCCAGAACGGTCGAGAGACGCGGCAGATGCGGTGGACGTGGAAGGCGCGGCGAGGTAGGTATCCAGGAAGTTACCCACCCGGTCGCTCCAGGCCGCTGGATCGACGCCAAACGCATTAACATGGGTGGCTTCGGCGACCTGCCACAGTTCCTTGGGGCTGCCAGCGGCACGGTAGAGATATTCGCCATCGTAAGGCTCGTCCGCCAGGGCATCGCGCAGATCAGAAATGATGAGCACCGGGCGTGGGGCGATGCTGCCGATGATTCGCGCCGGGCGGACCTCCGACAGCCGGACGCGCGCAATGCGCTGGCCCCAGAAGATCACGAGGCGCACGAAGGGGAAAGCGGGCAGGCCGGTGTAGCGGGCGAAGATTTTGGCGATGTCGTGATGGAGATCGGAGAAGCCGCTTTCGAGGACCACCGCACCCAACTCAGGATGCTCCGCCGCCGCCATGACCGCAGTGATCGCCCCAAGCGAATTGCCGAGGATAGCCAGCCGTTCCATGTTCACATCGCCGCGCTGGCGCAGATACTCGATGGCCGCCGTCACATCCTGGCGCTCGCGAATACCGTACGTCACCTGATTGCCCTCGCTCTGGCCGTGGCCGGAGAAATCGAAGAGCAGCGCGCCATAGCCGCCACGCGCGTGCAACTTTGCCACTGGCGCGACCCACTGCCCGGAGTTGTCGTTGATGCCGTGGCAACAAATCAGCGTGCAGCCGTTTCGCGAGGGCAAATACCAACCTGCCAGTGTTCCGCGCGGGCTGGGAATCCACACCACGCTCATCCGCAGGCCAATAT
Organism: Ktedonobacterales bacterium; assembly: GCA_025928125.1. Taxonomy (GTDB): domain Bacteria; phylum Chloroflexota; class Ktedonobacteria; order Ktedonobacterales; family JADMIN01; genus DAHUXT01. The sequence goes on along the minus strand of JAICKD010000307.1, from coordinate 3,282 downwards.
CTTCAGGGGTAATCGCCATCGCTCGGCGCTCGGGCCGGAGCAGCCTGCGCGCCATCTGATAGGTGAAGAGGAGCAGCCCAGCCAGCAGCAGAAGCACGCCAAGAAGCGTCCACTCAGCAACCGTAAAGAGAGGTGACATAGACCGCGCCTTCCCGCGCTAGGGGGTTTTAATATTAGAATAGTCGTCCGAGTGCGTATCAATCCAGTGGAACTGGCTGAGCGGCCAGAAGACCATCACGGCCCGGCCGATGATATTGCTTCTGGATACAGGGCCAAAGCCCCGCGAATCAAATCTGTCGTTCCCCAGGCGGCTATCCGCCAGGACAAAGTACTGGTTCGGGCCGAGCTTGGTCGGCGCGCGTAGCGTGCTGTTTTGCGCGGAGCCTGGCGGCACCTTGATAAATGGCTCATTGAGTGTGACGCCGTTGACGATGATCGAGGTTGCCGAGACGGAAACAGTATCGCCTGGGAGGCCAACAACCCGCCGCGCGAACGTGGAGTTTGGATCGGAGGGGTCAGTCGTCAGCACGACAACATCACCGCGACCCGGGCCACCAAAGAGATACGCCTGCTTATTGATCAGGACTGTCTGATTCGGCTGCAGCGCCGCGCCCATCGAGGTATCGCCCACACTAAACGACTGAATCGTAAAATGCACGATCACGAAGATCAGCCCGACCAACAACAGCGTCTCGACCAGTTCGCGTGCCAGATGGGCGCGCTGCATCGAGACGGCCCGGTTCACTGGCCGCGCCGGAGACTGTCGTGCCATTCCGCTCTCCACTCACTTCTTACGTCTACGGATTCTTGGGGTTATACAGCATTCATCGGGCGTCGCGCTCATCTTCACCCGCATGTGTCGGACTGCGCCTGCGCCGAGGGATGCACGTTCTGGAAGACGCTATGATAGCTATCGATCATATGGATGCTGCCGAACGGCCAGAAGACGAATTCAGCCTTGCCAATGATATTCTGCGCTGGTACCGGCCCAAAGACACGTGAATCAGTACTGTTATCCCGGTGATCGCCAAGTACGAAATACTGTCCGGCTTTGAGTTTGACGTCGCTGAGAATGGCAGGACTGCCAAACTCGCCCGGCGCCAGTGGGTAAGTATACGGCTCGTTCAGTTTGACATTATCAACACAGACATTCGTTGCCGTCACCGAGACGGTATCACCCGGGACCGCAATAACCCTCTTGATATACTGCTCGCCGGGATCATTCGGCGGATGGAAGACGATAACATCGCCACGCGATGGGCTGCCAAAGCGATATGCTAGCTGATTGACCAGGACAAACTCGTTGGTATAAAGTCCAGGCTCCATGCTGGGGCCTTCAATATGGTAGGGCTGAACCGTCACTTTGACGACCGCGAAGACCAGCAGGGTCAGGAGAATCGTTTCAATCGCCTCGCGCAGAAGGCGTGAGTGGTTCTCAGCCACCTGCATGCCGGGCCGAAGCACGCTGGGCGACCCTGGCTCCGGCTGCCGATTGCCTGACCGCACGTCTTGCGTCATGCTCGCTGCCTCCATCAATACATCATGCGCGGCCAGCCCTCCCGGAACATCCAAAGATGAGGTGACCGATGCGCATTATAGCATAGACACCTGAAAGAACCGGTATCGGTACGACTTGTGGTGGAGGGAGAATTTCTCCGAAACGGTAAGAACCCGCTACCACGCGGCTGGCGACTAAAGTCGCGCCTAATTGGCCTGCGGCCACAAAGTCCGCCTTCGCGGACTGCCCAGACGTACCCCGACGGCATTCCCGATCACAGGCGAATCGTTGAAACCCGCGCAGGGCAGCCGCGCGAGCCGAGGCACGAGGCGAGAAGCGCGCAAGGGCGCGCGGAGCGGCAGCGGCCCGAAGGGCGGGTTTTGTGGCGGAGCGCAGCGAGGCCCGCAAGGCGCGGTTTTAACCGCCCGCGCTCGTAGCCGCCCGCTGCTGCCCTGCTCCTATGCTATACTACAGTGACTGCGTTTTTGCGGCCCGCGTACGCAGTCGTGCGAGCGCAGAGCACGATATAACAGAACAGTAGTGCAAGGAGATGAGGAGTGGCCAGCCCAACGTCCCACGTCGTGCCGCGTCCGCTGGTGCTGATTGTCATGGATGGCTACGGCATCAATCCCCGCAAAGACGCCAACGCTATCGCACTCGCCCAGAAGCCGCATCTCGACGCCATCGCGCGCCAGTGGCCACATACGCAGGTGGCGACATCTGGCCCGGCGGTAGGGCTGCCAGAAGGGCAGATGGGCAACTCCGAGGTCGGTCACCTCAATATTGGCGCGGGCAAGCGTGTCTTACAGGAGTTCACGCGGGTCAGCGCGGCCATCCACGACGGCTCCTTCTTCGAGAATCCGGCGCTGCTCAAGGCCATCGCACACGTCAAGCACAATAACACCAAGCTCCACTTCTGCGGGTTGATCGGTCCCGGTGGGGTGCATGCCTATCAAGGTCACCTCGAAGCCTGCCTCCAGCTTGCCGCCAGCCATAATGTCGAGCGCGTTTACATCCACGCCTTCACCGATGGGCGCGATACCTCGCCGTTTGGCGCGGAAGAATACATGAAAGACCTGGTTGCCCGGGCAGCGGAAATTGGCGGCGACCACCCGGCGAAGGTGGCGACGATCTCTGGGCGCTACTATGCAATGGACCGCGACAATCGTTGGGACCGTATCGCCCGCGTCTACTGGGCGATGACACGCGGCGAGGGTATGCGGGCGACTGACCCGGTCAAGGCCATCATCGACTCATACGACCGCAAGGTGACTGACGAATTCATCGAGCCAGTCGTGCTGATGGAGGACGATGACCCCGTCGCGCTGGTGGAGGACGGCGACGCCGTCGTCTACTTCAACTTTCGCTCCGACCGTGGCCGCGAGCTGACCAAGGCGTTCGTGCTGCCCGAGCTGCCCCCGCAGGCTGAGGGCAAGTTCGAGCGTGGCCCGCGCTTAGATGGGCTGGTCTTTGTCACGATGACCGAGTATGAGGCCGGGCTGCCGGTGGATGTCGCTTTCCCGGCGGATAATGTGGACGAGCCGCTGACGAAGATCCTCTCGGATCGCGGGCTGAAGCAGTTTCATACCGCCGAGACCGAGAAATACGCCCACGTCACCTTCTTCTTCAATGGCGGACGCGAGACGCCGTATCCCGGCGAAGACCGCCTGCTGGTGCCATCGCCGAAGGTCGCCACCTACGACCTCAAGCCGGAGATGAGCGCGCCCGAACTCACCGATGAAGCGGTACGACGTATCCAGAGCGGCGTCTATGATGTCATTATT
>JAICKD010000032.1 GCA_025928125.1 Ktedonobacterales bacterium | reverse complement strand
TGAGTCATGCCCTTGTCTTTGATGTCGCCAGAGTTCGTAATTGTCAGTTGTGCCTTGTAGCGCTTGTAGTCGCGTCCCACTGATCCGTTCCAAATCTGTAGGCTTACGGCTCCGTAGTGCGACCATGCCAGGGGATTTTTTTGCGCCCAAAATGTCGACTACATTTACTACTAGTATAAGTGTATTCGGCGTTATGGGAGCGACTCTCACAAGAAAACGTTCGATCCGCCGTGTTCGGCTCTGGTCGGAATGCGTCGCGGATCCAGCTTGAAGTCGGCAGGAGAAAGAAAACAGCTATGAAGAAGCCCGCACAGTCCCATCCGCGCGCGAAGTGGTTTGCCCGCCTGCTCATCGTCCCAGCGCTTCTGTTGGCAGGCTATGCCGGTATGCAGCTAGCCCCGCTCGTCCAGTCGACAGCCAGCCATGTTTCCCAGCATACTCAGCAGGCTAGTGAATGCCCAACAGCAGGCGCCCGCTGCCCGTAATGCGTCCGTCATCGCTCTCTGGCGATCAACCCAGTTTTCTGCTGTAGGGTAGCAGCAGAAAACTGGGTCTTTTAGCATTTTCCAGCAGTTGCCACTCTCCTTGACTCTCCTTGATTGCCGACGATTATCCTGTATACTTGCTTGGCGTGGTGGATGTTAGCGGTCATATTGATGTTTATTGAAGAGAGCAGGCAGCGAAAATGACGGATGTCCGTAATCGCCTTAGCAAGGCCTGGTTTCCTGACGAGCGTGTTGACGGTTTCGAGAGATATCAAGTGATCTTATTTCAGGCGTACGATCTTAAGGAAGCCGGCACACTGGGTGATGCCCGGAGGTTACTCCAGCAGAACACTCTCCTTCCAAAGTCACTCTATCAGAAGGCGCGAACCGAGTACATTCTCGCGGAATACTATAAGGAGCGGGATCGGCTTCGCAAGCGATCGAACCGAACTGATCGATCTCATCAACCTCGCCAAAAATCCTATTTTGGCAAAGCTTCTGAGCACTTCAGCCTGGCGGCGCAAGCGGCTAAGCAAGTACCTGACTGGGCCTTGTTTGCTCAACTAAAGGCGTTTGAAAGCAAAGTGTGTTACAGCGATGTGCCGCATCAATTCCTCAGAGCATTCGCGGCAAGCAGAGATGCATTGAAAGCGTGGCGGTTGCTTCCCGACCGCGATCTCACGTCCGACTTGAGGGATGGATTCGTATTGGCAGAGGAACTCGCTGTGAGTGCGCAGTTTGTTGCTGAGGATCAGGTGGCGGTGGAGGCCCTTGACTGGGCTGCTTTTCTCTTGCATAGGCTTCGGGAGTGTCCGGATTATGATGTGGCGCAGTATGCCAACGACGATCTCTATCTATCCTGGGATTGGGCATATCTCTATCATACGCTAGGGCATTTCAGGCAAGCTTTCGCCAGCGCTTTGAAAACACGGAGAAAGGGAGATGATCTCTTACAGCCGATCAATAGAGGGCGGCTTCAGTATCTCATCGCAAGCATCGCCAACGACTGTGTTGAAGAAGGCGAAGTGGGCGGCTACTCGCGAAATAGACTATTGAACGTTGCCGAAGCCGCTATTCTCCTGGCATATGAGTTGACTCAGGCGCGCGGCGATACACCTGGCTATGCTCTCGTGCTGATAACCGATGCCAAATGGTTAGCGCTAAAGCATAATTCAAAGGGTAGGATTGCTAAGATCGCAGAGGCTGAAAAAATCGCCATTGACTCTCATGATGAATTACTACTCGGTCAGGTTGAAATTGCCTGGGGCGATGAGTTCGCATTTCAGAACTTGGCACGACCGTCCGCGAGGAAGGTGCGGCTAGCCAGAGAATGGTACCAGAAGGCCGAGCAAAGACTGTCTGCGCTGGAGGCTTTCAATCTGGCAAGACAAGCGCGCCGTCGCCGTTCTCATCTCCCATGACAGGCTTATGCCAGGCGTGTCAACATCCTGCGAGTGCCACAGTCCTCGCGCGACTATGGTCGTAGCAGCGGCTTGGGGCATTTTGCTAGAATGAGACTTTTCTGCTTGTCAGAGCGGTATATTTGTGTATACTTGCCTGAAATATGCCCGTCGTTGTCTGACTGCGAAAGGTCCCCCCTTGAGCGACGATCAGAACTTTCATGTGACTTACACGGTCCGCCTCGACCGAAGGGATCGCCTCGACTACCCCTCGTGCGCGGATGAGCCGTCTGCGGACTCGGTCTATCAGCTCATCCTCGATGACGCGTATGCTCACAAGTACAAGAAACGGCGCAAGCTCGGCAAGGTCTATCGACTGCTCATGCGGAACAAGCGTCTTCCAATGTCGCCCTATCAGCGCGTCCGTACCGAATACCTGATCGCCGAGTATTACCTTGAGTTGGACCGCGAGCTGGATAAACGCGGCGTACCCGAGGCTGAGCGCGAGGATGATCCGCTCGGCCAGGCAGCGAACCACTACCGCCGGGCGGCAGAGATTGCGAGTGCGATAGAGGATGGGGCGCTCGTCGCACAACTCAAAGCGTGTGAGAGCAAAATGTGCTACTTCTCACATCCGTCCCGCAGGCGCTATCGCCGCGCATTTGAGTCAGCGAGGGTAGCCCTGGATGCATGGAGCGCATTGCCTTCGCGCGACATCACCACTGACATGACATTTGCATTCGCGCTCGGGGACGCGCTCGGCGTGCGCGGGCAGGTGGTCGCCGAGGATGCGGAGGCGGTCCGCGGGTTAGAGTATGCTGCTCTCATGCTCTACCAGCTTCGAGATCGTCCAGACATGGATGCCGCACAGTACGCAAACGATGACCTCTTTCTCGACTGGGATTGGGCGGCGCTCTACCATTCTATGGGCCAATATAGGCTTGCCTTCAGGAAGGCTCGCGCGACTAAAAAGAAAGGAGCCGATCTCTTTACCATCCAGAATCGAGCGCGCTTCCAGTGCTTCGTTGCGCGGATTATGCTGGTGTGTGTCGAAGAAGGCGAGGTCGGCGACTATTCGCGGGCCAGGCTGATGGCTGCCGCCTCCGCCGCGCTCGCGGAGGCAAAGCGCTGGTGGCAGGTTGGCAAAGATCAGGCGAAAGAAGACCGAGCGGCCTATGCCATGATACTGCTTGCCGCTGCGAAGTGGCTGGCCTTGAACAATGAGACCGAGGGCAGAATCCCACGGATCGAGGAAGCCGAGGCTATCGCGACTGCGCGCGCGGATATCCTGCTGATGGGCCAGGTTGAGATCGCCTGGGGCGACGAGTTTGCCTTTCAGCATCTCGCGCGACCAGCCAGAAAGAAGCTGGAGACCGCCGAGAAGCATTACCGCGATGCCATTTCCATACTCGATGACGTCGAGGCATTCAGCCTGGTGCGAGTAGCCAGGTTACGACTCGAACGCCTTTCTCAGCACCCTATCCGGCGTCCTACGCAGCGAAAGGCCGCGACAGCGCGCCCAGCGACTGCACAGCCTTCGTCCAACATGATTCCGCACATGATTCCGTTGCGGTAGTTGGGACGCCACGGTAAATCGAGCCATGACGTCCCGTTGCATGCGCTCAGGCGTTGAGATTTGGCATGCGGTCGGCCCAGGGGAGCGCAGCCTCGAGCTGGCCAGCCAGCGCCAGCAGCGCGCCTTCGCCCAGTGGCTGGCCGACCAGTTGCGCCGCCAGCGGCAGGCCATCAGCGCCTTGATAGAGTGGCAGTGAAATGGCGGGTTGGCCGGTGACATTCCAGATCGCCGTGAACGGCGAGAACGCCATCGCCTGGTCAAAAGCTTGCATCGGCTCAGGGGAACATGCGTCAATCTCGCCGATGCGCACGGGACGCTGTCCCAACGCTGGGGTCAGCAGCATGTCGAAGTTCGAGCAATAGGCGACCATGCGGCGGGCATGCCCCTGAAGTTGGGTCATCGCAGCCAGCAGGTCGGCGCCCCTGTGCGTTGCGTCCTGCTGGCAGAACGCCCAGGTCAACGGCTCAACATCCTCGGGCTGCGGCGGGCGTCGGCGGATCATCGCGCCGAATGCCACACCGCTCGCGATGCCTGCCGCATAAAGCGTGGAGAAAATGGGAACTAGTGGCCGCTGATCCCAATTAGGCGGCGTGACCTCTTCGACGATATGTCCTAGCGATTCCAGCAGCTTCGCTGCGTCACGCGCCGCTTGGACGCAGGCTGGATCGATCGTCGTTCCCAGTGGCGACTTCGTCACCAGTGCGATGCGTAGCCGTGCTGGCGCGCGAGCGGCCGCGACCGCGAATGGCTCGGTGGGCGGCGGCGCCCAGGTGGCGTCGCCAATCTCGTAGCCCGCCATGATGTCGAGCAGCCGTGCGGTGTCGCCGATGGTACGTGTCAGCACGGCGCTGGTCGAGAGGAAGCTGTCACCCAGGTCTGGTCCGGCGGAAATGCGCCCCCGGCTCGGCTTCAGCCCGACCAGCCCGCAACAGGCCGCAGGCACGCGAATAGACCCGGCGCCGTCGGAGCCCTGAGCCAGCGGCAAAATGCCCGCCGCGACTGCCGCGCCCGCGCCACCGGATGACCCGCCAGGGGTGCGGTCGAGGTTCCAGGGATTGCGCGTCGGCCCAAAACGGCGCGACTCAGTCACCGGCAAGATACCGAACTCAGGCGCGGCGGTGCGGCCGATCAATACGAAGCCCGCATCCTTCAGGCGGCGGACCACATAGGCGTCGGCCTCGGGACGATAATCGCCGTAAAGGTCGGACCCCATTGTCAGCGGCTGGCCCGCGACCGCATTTAGCTCCTTGATCGCAATCGGGATGCCCGCGAATGGTCGTGGATCGCCCAGCTGGATGGCGTCGGCGGCGGCCAGCGCGCCCTCGGCGTCCACAAGTGTAAACGCGTTGAGCGCTTGCGTCGCCGCGATGCGTTCAAGGGCCGCCTCGACCAGTTCGCGCGAGCGGATCTCGCCCGAGCGCACGAGTTCGGCCAGTTCGGTGGCGGAGTGCGTCAGCAGTGATGTTGCGGCAGAAGGCATAGCAATCTCCTGACAGAAACGGGCTTTAGCCCACCGCAAGCCGCCACCTCTTGAGGGCGCGCGGTTAGGCGAACGTCGGCTTTAGTCCTTGTGCATGCAACTATATTGGTGTATAAATGTTGCATGGATGGGAAGCAACCACCTACCAATATTACCATTCGCATCCCGGCAGAAATTGCCGAGCACCTGCGCCGACTCGCCAGGGAGCATGATCGTTCGCTCAATGGCGAGATTGTGCGGGCGCTCCGCGAGTACACGGAAAAGCACAAGGGCGAGAACGAGAAGTAGCCATGTCTGAACGCCTGCAGAGGGTGCGCAAGACGTTCAAGTACAAGCTCAAGCCGACACCGGAACAGGAGCGGGAACTTGAGCGTGTGCTGTGGCAGTGTCGCAGGCTCTACAACACCGCCTTGGAGTAGCGCATCACCCTCTACAAGCAGCGCGGTGTCACCATTTCGCAGTATGCGCAAGAAGCTGAACTGAAAGACCTGCGGGCCGCCATGCCAGAGTACGCTGCCATCCACAGCCATATCTTGCAGGACGTGCTGGCGCGGCTCAACAAGACCTATCAGGACTTCTTTCGGCGCGTCACCACGGGACACGGAGGACAGACGCCCGGATTTCCGCGCTTCCAGGGCCGCACGCGCTGGCATAGCTTCACCTATAAGGAGTACGGCAACGGCGCACGCCTCGACAATGGTTTCCTCGTCTTATCGAAGGTCGGGCGAGTGGCGGTGCGTTGGAGTCGCCCGCTAGCAGGCCTGCCCAAGACCGTCACGCTCTCCAGAGAAGCGGATGGCTGGTACGTGTGCGTCTCGTGCGCTGATGTGCCGATACAACCGCTCGCGCCAACCGGGCAAGAGACAGGCGTTGATGTTGGCCTGGAAACGTTTGCCACCCTTGCCGATGGCACGATGATTCACAACCCGCGCTGCTACCGCCAGGCAGAGCGGCGCTTGAAGACGGCGCAACGGCGGGTCTCACGCCGGAAGAAGGGGAGCAATCGCAGGCGCAAGGCGGTGAGACTGCTGGCCAAAGCGCATCAGAAGGTACGCCGCCAACGGCAAGATTTCCATTACAAGACGGCATGCCAACTGGTACACAAATACGATACGATCTATCACGAAGCATTGCAGGTCGCCAATATGCTCAAGAATCACCATCTGGCCAAGTCCATTGCAGACGCCGGATGGCACGCCTTCCTGAGCATCCTTGCTTTCAAGGCGGCATGCGCCGGGAAGCAAGCGGTCGCTGTGCCACCTGCCTACACCAGCCAGACCTGCTCTGGCTGTGGCGCTGTGGTGCAGAAAGGCTTGTCCGTGCGGTGGCACACCTGCCCGGAGTGCGGAACCAGTCTCCATCGCGACCACAATGCCGCGAAGAACATAGAAAGGCTCGGACAGAGCCTTCGGGGAGAGGTGGCGTAGGCTGCCCCGCAGAACCGAGAATCCGTCGGGCTTCAGCCCGTGCGGAGTGTCAACGAGCGCTACTGCGTCGTCTACCAGACATTGTGGCATCCGCCAGAGACTCATGTGACGCCACATCGCACATCATCGCTGGAATAGCCGGCCGCCGTCACCTTAAACCAGGATCTGATCTCCGCGACTTCCTGACAGTCGGGGACTGTACAAGGCGTCTGCTACTTCATGCGGTTCATTGTCAGTATTTTTGCCACAGTGGATTACTCCCGCCCGCTTCTCTCGTCTCACACATCGGTGGCTCATGTATGCGCGCGGGTATGCGCACGCCACCGTGCTGCGCCGTGCAGCCAGACGATAAGGAGTGCCACAGGCGATGACCGATCAGTATGATCCAAACGGCTACACGTCCTATGGTGGCCCGCCGGGCGGCGAGAGCCAGACGCCTGGAGGCGGCCAGCCCGCTGGTGGTTATGGTAGTTACGGCAACTACGGGCAGGGCTATGGTCAGCCGGGTGCGCCATCTCAACCATACCAGGGCTATGGTCACTATGGTCAGCCGGGCGCGCCATCCCAACCATACCAGGGTACACCATCGCAGCCCTATCCAGGCCAACAGTATCCTGGGCCGATGTCGCAGCCACTCTATGGCCAGCAGACGGTGTTCACACAACCACCCGCGCCGAAGAAGTCGCGTCGCGGCCTGAAGATCGCCCTGACAGTGGGCGCGATTGTCCTTGTGCTGGGTGGCCTCCTTGGCGGAACAGCGATTTTTCTCCTCAATCAATTCGCGGCGCCTGGCGTTGCGGCGCTGAAGTTCTGTAACGACCTTAAGTCGCAGAGCTACGACAGCGCCTACAGCGGACTGAGTTCTGATCTGCAAGCCAGGTTCTCAAAGACCTCGTTCAGCGCTGGCGTGGCGTCCCTGGATACCGCTGAGGGGAAAGTCACGGGCTGCCAGCAGGCGCAGGGCAACGGCGCCTATAGCTATAGCCTCGGCGCAAGCTCGGCGACGGTCGGCGCGCAGCTGACCCGCGCAACGCAGGGGAACATGACCGGCGCGCTGCACCTGAAGAATCAGAACGGGTCGTGGAAGATCGATAGCATCGATACGTCGCTGCTGGGCGTGAACATCGGCGCGCTGCAGGCGTCGGGCGCGTTTTGCGCGGCCATGCAGGGCCAGGACTATTCGGCTGCCTACGACCTGCTGGATAGCACGCAGCAGGGGCTGGTCTCGCGTGACGATTTTGTCGCATCCGGCAAGCTGCATGACTCGATAGACGGCTCGATTACGACCTGCGCCCTGGCGAAAGTGCCACAAGGAAATAACGACCAACTTACGCATCTGACCATCCAGTTGAACCGCTCCAAACTGGGCGCGCGCACGGGCGATGTGACGCTGAAGCTCGAAGACTCCGCCTGGAAGCTGGACGCGACAGATGCGGCGCTCAATGGCACCGATCTGCGTCCGCTCGTTCTGGGTGGCACATTCTGCACGCTCTTCGCGGCGGGCAAGTACGGAGACGCCTATGGGCTGCTGTCGTCGGGCGCTCAGGCCACGATTACCAAGGCGCAATTCATCGCGGGTTTCCAGACGATCAACGGCTACACGGTGAAGTGGTCGTGTGGCACACCTGATCTCACCACCTACACGGTGAAGTCGGACAGCGCCTCTGTGGTCATCCCGATTACCGACGCGATTGCCGCGCTGAACTTCAAGGATACGCTGGATACCAAAGTCGAGTTCGTGCTCGAAAACGGCGTCTGGAAGATCGACGACCTGGTGACGCTGTCGTAGTCGCCGTCAGCCCATAACTACGCGGACCTGCGCAAACGAACAGATCAAAGAGGGAGCTTCTCTTCGCGAGAGGCTCCCTCTTTCTCGCGCGCTGGTGTTTCCAGGCGCGTCGATTGCTAACCCCTCGACGCTTCGTTGAGCAACGCGCGGATCGCGGAGGCGCGTTCGGCGGCGAGTGTTCCTTTCGCCTCGGCCAGCGGCACGGTCAAACGGGCAAGCGCCAGGTAAGCGTCACGTAGAGCGCTGATGTCCGGGCTGGTCTGCGCGTTGGATGCGAGCCAGTCGAGGTGAGCGCGTAGTGTACCCAGATCGCCTCGGGCAATCGGACCTGAAAGCGCGGTGGAGGGTGGCATCGCCGCTAGATTCTCGACTGAGGCGCGCAAGAGCGGCAGCAGCGCCTCACGTGCCAGCGAAGCGTCCTCTCCGAACGATTCCCAAAGCGCGACTGCCGCGCCAATGAGTGTCACCACGTAGTTTGAGGCAAGCACGCCCGCGATGTGATAGGGGATGCGGTCGTTTTCGCTCAGCACCGCGACCTTCCCATCAAGGGCGGTCACCATGTTATGAAGCATAGCGCGCAAGGCTTCGTCGCTCGACTCCAGCGCCCAGACACAGCCGCGCAGCCGTTCCTGAATCTCATCCAGTGGCGAGGCAGTCAGCGCGCGGGTGAACGTCATCAGCGGATGCAGGGCCGCTACCGATGCGCCACGCTTCCCGGCAGCTGAAAGCGCGCGCGCGCTCATCGCCCCGCTGAGATGCACGACGCACTGATTCGCTGACCAGTGGATTCCCTCGCAGACGGGGATGATCGCGTCGTCGGGTACCGCGAGCAGCACGAGATGGCTGCTCGCCGCGACCTCTTCGGGCGTTGCGTATGCCTGGCAGCCCGGAATATGTTGGGCTAGCGCCTCGGCATGATCGAGATGGCGTGCTGAGACCGCCACAACCGCGCCCCCAGCCGCGGCGATTGCGCGGGCCAGCGTGCCGCCGACCGCGCCGCTGCCGACGATACCGATATTACCGATATTGCCAATGTTGCTGAGCGCTGCCGTGCGTGCGTCATGTGCTTCGGCTGGGTCAGGTGTGCTCATAGCTGTTCAATCGCTTCGATATGCTCGGCAACCTCTGCGGCGCATCCCCAGGAGAGCGTGACGCCAGCGCCGCCGTGTCCGTAGTTGGAGACGAGCCAGCGTCCCGGCGCGGGTGATTCCCGCTCCAGCCGCACGTCGGAGCGCACGGGGCGCAGTCCAATCTTCACCTCGAGAATGTCGTCAGGCGTGAGGTTCGCAAACTCGGGCGCCAGGGCGGCGCAACGGCGAATGATGGCCTGTACCTCGTCGTTGTCAATCTTCTGTTTGACCTCGTCGTCAGCGGTTATATCGTCCGCAATGGCGGTCCCGCCGAGGATGATGTCGTTGATCCGCGGAACGATGTAGGCGAGTTTCCCTGGCGCATACGGATCCGTCTTTGGCCCATGGTCGTCGATCAGCACGCGGGTGAACCCATTGTGCTTGACACGCACGACCTGACCCCGTGTTGGCCTGAAGGCAGTGTCGTGAGCCAGTTCGCGCGCGCCCAGGCCCGTGCAGTTGACCACCACATCGCAGACGGCGAACGCTTCGGAGAGGTCATGCACTGTTCTGTTCTCGGCGATGACGCCGCCAGCGGCCTCGAATCGGGAACGCAGATAGTTCAAATAGACTGAAGTGTCGATCACCGGGGCATCGAAGACAAACCCATCCGCATAGCCAGCGGGTAGCTCATCGGGGCGCGCGTGCTCGACGCCAGGCACGCTAGCCTTCCACCACGGCCCATCGGGATTGGGATCTGACAACAGCTCGAGTACATTCCGCGATATCACGCCGGTTCCGGGCGCGCCCGCCAATTCTCCGAAGGTTCCATAGGCTATCGCGCCCCACTTCACGGCCCGCTCGTTGGAGCCAGCGTCATAGGGGTACCAGACCGCCGCGGCGATGTTCGAGGTAGTTTCAGGGGGAACCTTGCGTGTCCAGATGGTGACGCGCCGCTGGCCCTGTTCCCGCTGCTGCTCGATGAGGCGGATTGCTGTGGTCAGGCCGGAAACGCCACAGCCAAGCACCAGCACATCTGTTCGGTCTGTCTCCGTCGAAGCCATCTGCACACCCTTCCACCATCAATGTGTTGTATTTGGTCGCACCCTTCGCGTCGTTATCATACACCGAGCCGTGTGGCGTCGCACGTAGGAGAAGGCTACGTGTGGTATACACAGCGAATCGGCTGGTCAATCTGGTCAATAGGGGATGCGGCAGTTTGAAGGTGCTGGCTAGCCCAGATATTCGCGCAGCAGGCGGCTCGATTGTGGGTGGCGCAGCTTGCGGATGGCGCGCTCCTCGATCTGGCGCACGCGCTCGCGGGTGACTTTCAGCCTGCGCCCGACCTCTTCCAGCGTATGGTCTTGATCGTCAATCAGGCCGAAGCGCAGCTCGATGACCTCGCGTTCCCGCTGGGTGAGATTGTTGAGGACGCGATAGACTTCTTCGCGCAGCAGACTGCGGTCGGTGGACTCGACGGGGCCAGGCTGATGCTGGTCTTCGATGATATCGCCGAGGGAGTTCTCTTCTTCCTCTGAGAGAGGCGCGTCGAGCGAGAAGACCTTTTCTGCCCAGACCAGTAGTTCGCTCACGCGGTCACCAGTGATTCCCAGCCGCTCGCCGATCTGCTCAGCGCTCGGTTCGCGCCCAAGCTCCTGGTAAAGCTGGCGGGTGGTGCGTTTGACCCGCATGACTTCTTCCATGATGTAGACGGGCAGGCGAACGGCGCGTGTTCCTTCGAGAATGGAGCGGGTGATAGCTTGCTTGATCCACCAGGTCGCGTAGGTTGAGAAGCGGAAACCACGGTCAGGGTCGAACTTCGTGACGGCGCGAATCAGACCGATATTGCCCTCGCCGACGAGGTCTTCGAGCGCCATGCCCTGGCCCACGTAGCGTTTGGCGATGCTCACCACTAGCCGCAGGTTGGCTTCGATAAGATGATTGCGCGCGTCGCGGCTGCCGAGTCTGATACGATGCGCCAGCGACAATTCATCCTGGGCCGAGAGCAGAGGAATCCTGGAGATTTCACGCAGATACAGCCGTAAGCTATCGCTCTGCGCCAGATTGCTCAGGTCGGACGCATCTGCCTCAGTCGTTGTGTCGCGGTCGCGTTCTGTCTGGGTTGCGGCCCTGGCAGCCTCGTAAGCCGCTGCTTGTTCATCCATTGCCATGACTGTGTCCGTTCACTTCCGACGTCTGCGGGCGCAGTATAGCACTGGCGCCGATGTCGCGCAAGTTTGGGAAGCAGGTACTACGCTGCCTGGTACTACTGGCTACACGACCAAATAGACAACCGAATTGACGATCTCTACATCGACGCCGCTGAACACGCCATGCCGGTGATTTGCGGAGACGCCAGCATACGAGCATGGTACCGCGTATTTTAGATGTTGTCGAGGGACCACACCAGTTCGTGTTACTCCCTCCTGGGGTACCTGAGTACACCGATGACGCCACTGGCTAGCTCCTGGGAGACTTTGCCAGCAATTGCCGGGCCAATTCC